>JALEMK010000003.1 GCA_022768265.1 Erysipelotrichaceae bacterium | reverse complement strand
TTATATCACCCACGATCTAGGAGTCGTAGCGAAGGTTGCTGATTATGTTGCGGTCATGTATGCAGGTAAGATCATTGAAAAAGGAAACATTGATGAAGTGTTCTATGATCCGCGTCATCCATATACTTGGGGCTTGCTAAGCAGCATGCCAGATGTTGATACTGATGCCGATCGTTTATTCGCTATTCCTGGTTCTTGTCCAAACTTGTTGGAAAGAGTGGATGGTGATGCTTTTGCACCACGTAATCCTTATGCCTTAAAGATTGATTTTAAAGTTGAACCACCGATATTTGATGTAGGTGGTCAACATCGAGTGGCTAGCTGGTTATGTCATCCGAATGCCCCAAAGGTAGATATGCCACAGCAATTACGAAAAAGAATAGATAAGATGTTAAAGGAGGTTAGAGGATCATGACAACAAGAACTCCTTTATTAGAAGTTACTGATCTAAAACAATATTTTAAGATATCCCGAAATTATACGACCAAGGCTGTTGATGGCATATCTTTTAAGATATATCCAGGTGAAACCTATGGCTTGGTGGGAGAGTCTGGTAGTGGCAAAAGCACAACCGGTCGTTCGATCATCAGATTATATGATCCAACTAGTGGGTCGATCAAGTTTGATGGTAAAGAGATTGGTGGTAAATTAAGCAAAGCTGATAAAGCTCATTTGCGAATGAACATGCAAATGATCTTCCAAGATCCGATGGCTTGTTTGAATCCGCGGATGAAAGTTAAGGAAATCATTGCGGAGGGCTTAAGGATCCATAAGATCTGTCAAAATGAACAAGAGGTTGATGCAAAGGTCAATGCGATCTTGGAAAAAGTTGGTTTATCCAAAGAACATGCTACACGTTTTCCGCATCAATTTTCTGGGGGACAAAGACAGCGTATCGGTATTGCTAGAGCGTTAGTGATGAATCCTAAGCTAGTGATCGCCGATGAAGCTATCAGTGCACTAGATGTTTCGATCCAAGCGCAAGTAGTTAACTTGATGAAAGATATCCAGCAAGAATTAGGCACGACCTACTTATTTATCGCCCATGATTTGGCCATGGTAAAATATATTAGTGATCGTATCGGGGTCTTGCATCTAGGGCATATCGTCGAAACAGGGACCACCGAAGAAATCTTCCATGATCCGATCCATCCTTATACCAAATCATTGTTATCAGCGATTCCGCATCCTAATCCAAAGGTCGAAAAAGCCCGTAAAGCTTTGACCTATGATAAAAATAAAGAAGGGGTGGATTATACCAAAGGAAAGATTCACCAACTTACTGAAACACATTATGTTTTAGCAACCGATGAAGAATTTGCTAAATGGCATGGTTAAAGTTGAGCTTAGCTCAACTTTTTTTGGTATGAACCAAATAATGCGGTAAAATAAAAGATATAAGAGAGAAGATGAGATTAGTGGCAGTTAAAACAAGTAAGGATGAATTTTTGTCGTGTGAGCGAAATTGGGTATATTTATCTTTGATCGCGGTCGCAGGATTTTGGGGTGCTTATACTTATTTATTAAGAGGTAATGTTTTTTGTAATGCACAAACAGGGAATGTGGTCTTATTAGGCTTGGCTATTGGTAATGGTCGATGGTCTAATGCGCTATATTATTTGATACCCATATCAGCTTATATTTTTGGTAGTTTTATCTCAGAAATATTGCCCAAACCGTTGAAACGGTGTTTGCATATTCGTTGGGATACGATCTTGATCTTTATCGAGATGGTTGTTGTTTTGATCATTGGGTTTATTCCCTTACATGCTCCTGTACAAATTGCTCAAGTAATGATCAATTTCATTGCGTCGATGCAATATAATACCTTTCGACAAGCAGAAGGGGTACCTATGGCCACGACATTTGCGACCAATCATATTCGCCAGATCGGCGTGAACTTAGCTAAGATATGTCATCATCGTAATCGTCAACAACAAGAAAAAGAGAAATTATGGAAACATGCGATGATGTTATTGTGTTTTTTAGCTGGGGTCATCCTTGGTACGATATGTTGTAATTTATGGCAGGAAAAAGCCATTTGGGTGAGCCTGTTACCATTGTTGGTCATCTTGCTGAAATTATTATATGCGGATCTAAAAGTTGAAAAAAATCTATTGGATGTCAAACCCGCAGGACATTGATAAGAGGGGATTTATGAAAAAGTTATTGATCATTGTTTTATTATTAAGTTTATTTGGTTGTAGCGAAAGTGTTGAAAAGGAAACGGTCAATGAGCAAGATCTTGCGCAAGCAACTGTTGAAAAGATCGTTGGTGGACAATACAAAGAAGCCTATGCTAATTTTGCTGATAGTTTGCAAAAAGCAGTTTCACTTAGCAAGCTACAATCAGCATATGAAGAAGTCAGCAAAAATTTAACAGGGGTAGGAACTATCAAAGAAGTAAAGGAAGAAGCTGGAAATTATTTGATCATCTGTGAGTTTGAACCGCAAGATCTTTTATTTACCTTGAGCATGGATGAAGGGCAAGTAGTAGGTATTTGGATTAATTACACGAATGCGACGATCCATTTATTAGAAAATGATTTTTTGCAAGAACAGGCCGTTGAAGTGGGGAAATATAGCTTGGATGGGATCTTGTGCGAACCTAAACAACCGGCCAAAGATAAACCGGTGGTTTTGATGATCCAAGGATCAGGAGTTAGTGACTATGATGAAACTATTGGGCCTAATAAACCTTTTAAGGATTTGGCTCATGGTTTAGCTAAACAGGGCATTGCCTCCTTGCGTTATAATAAACGCTTTTTTCAAGATCCTAGCTTGGCAGGCGCTAGTTATGATATGCATGATGAATATTTTGAAGACATTCAGGCAGCTATTGCATTGTTGAAAAAGTGGGGATATGAAGAAATTTATTTTCTAGGTCATTCGCAAGCAGGCGGTTTTGCTCATTATATCGCAGCTGAAAATGATGATATCGAAGGATTGATCATCATGGCTGGTAGTCCGCGTTTGTTGATCGATCTGATCAATGATCAGGTCAAAGCCAGCTTGCAGGGCATGCCAGCTTCTTATATCACGCAAACCTTGAAGCCTTACGTTGATGCTAAAGAAGAAATATTAGCGATCGAAGATAAAAATGAAACAGGAATGATCTTAAATTTACCGATTAGTTATTGGTATGATGTGAAAAAGTGTTTGCCAGAAAATTACGATCATGATATCGATACCTTGATCTTACAAGGCGAACAAGATTTTCAGGTGTATGCGAATGTTGATTATGTCTTGTGGCAAAAGCTACTGAAAGCAGAAGCAGACTATATCTTATATGAAGGCTTGAATCATCTATTCATGCCTAGTATCAATGGGGATCTTAGTGATTATGAAATTGCTTCAAAGGTAGATCAAAAGGTCATAGATGATATCAGTGCGTGGATCAAAAAATAGACTGGCTAATCAATTTGCCAGTCTATTGGTTCCATATGATGTTGGATCAAAAAGTCATTTGCTTGGGAAAAATGATGACAACCAAAAAAACCATTATAAGCGCTTAAAGGACTTGGGTGGGCAGCTTTTAAAACTAAATGCTGCGGGTTGGTAATGATTTTTCCTTTTTGTTTTGCAGGGTTGCCCCAAAGCATGAAAACGATCGGTTGTTCACGCTGGTTTAGTTTTTCGATGATTGCGTTCGTAAACTGTTCCCAGCCTTTGTTAGCGTGAGAAGCTGGTTTGTTTTGTTCAACGCTCATGATGGTGTTTAACAGTAGTACACCTTGTTTGGCCCATTTGGTCAAGGTACCATTGGTACTGATCTTACAGCCTAGATCACTGTTTAATTCTTTGTAGATGTTTTTTAGCGATGGCGGCAAAGCCACTCCAGGGCCAACTGAAAATGCTAAGCCATGAGCCTGATTAGGATTGTGATAGGGGTCTTGGCCTAAGATGACGACCTTGACGTCTTCATAACTTGTGTATATCAAGGCATTGAAGACATCTTTTTTAGGTGGATAGATGATCTTATGTTGATATTCTTGTCTTAAAAAATGAATTAGTTCTTTAAAGTATGGTTTTTGATATTCTTCTTGTAAGATGTTGTCCCATTGATTGTGTATCATAAATTACTTCCTTTGCTATGTATATTATTTTAGCATATGCTAAAATATGATGGGTGATAAAAATGCAATTTATTAATATTGATGAAGCTTTGGCTTTTGTGACAAATAGACATAATTTTAAGCATGGTTTGGCACACTTTAAGGCTTATATGGCAAAAATCGGAAATCCTCAAGATCAGCTTAGGGT
Organism: Erysipelotrichaceae bacterium; assembly: GCA_022768265.1. Classification (GTDB taxonomy): domain Bacteria; phylum Bacillota_I; class Bacilli_A; order Erysipelotrichales; family Erysipelotrichaceae; genus JALEVB01. The sequence continues at coordinate 5,432 of JALEMK010000003.1, read as the reverse complement.
CGTGCATATTGCGGGAACCAATGGTAAGGGCAGCGTTACTAATTATTTAAAAGATATCTTGGTGCATAGTGGTTATAAAGTAGGGACCTTCACTTCGCCGCATCTTATCTCTCATTTGGATCGCATCAGGATCAATGGGAATTGGATCGAAGAAACAGCGTTTTTGAAGTATCTTAATCATTATATCGATGATATCATTGCGTGGGATCTTAGCATGTTTGAGATCGATATGGTGATCATGTGTCGATATTTTTTGGACCAACAAGTAGATATCGCAATCATTGAGACAGGTTTAGGAGGGCGCTTGGATTTTACTAATATCTTTAAGCAACCTATGGTCGATGCCATCGTTACCATCGGTTTTGATCATACCGATCGTTTAGGAGATACTTTAGAAAAGATTGCCAGTGAAAAAGCAGGAATCATTCAAAAAGGCGCTAAGGTTGTGATTGGCGATATGCCTTTGTATCTAAAAAAGGTCATCATGGCATATGCTAAAGACAATGTGATCTATCATAATGAGCATAGCTATCATGAAGGACAGGTATGGGTTGGAAAAAAAGGTTATAGCTTAGCTTCTAAAGCTTTTTATCAACGGCATAATCTGGCAATGGCTTTAAATATTGCCAGGCATTTACAAGATTTTAAGATCAAGGAAGCTGGCTTGAATGAAGCATTGCTTAAAAGCAATTGGGCAGGAAGGTTTGAGATCATGCAACAACAACCCTTGATCATCATCGATGGTGCTCATAATGTTTCGGGTATCAATGCGTTAAAACTTTCATTAACCAGCTATCAGCAAAGGTTTAATATCCTTTTTGCGGGCTTAAAAGATAAAGATCCTGTTCAACTTGTTAGTATATTGGAAGATGTTGCGCAAGAAATCATCGTTACCCAGTTTCCGTTTTATCGTTGCTTAAACGTGGAAGCTTATCCTGATAAATATCGTAAATTTTATAAATATGAGGATGCCTTGGCATATGTGTTAGCCCAAAATAACCCTTTAGTTATTTGTGGGTCCCTATATTTTATCAGTGAAGCTAGAGCATATTTGACAAAAATCGCACAAGTGGTGTGAAACGCTTACATTTCGACTAGAAATATTTCGTTTTTGCTTTATAATAAATATATAGCTATTATAAAAATTGCAAGGGAGGTAAAGAAATGAGGCAAAACAATGTAGTTGCAATGATTTTAGCTGGGGGAAGAGGATCTAGACTATTGGATCTAACTAAAAAAGTTGCAAAACCCGCAGTATATTTTGGCGGAAAATATCGTATCATCGATTTTCCGTTAAGTAATTGTGCCAATTCTGATATATCAGTTGTTGGAGTATTAACACAATATGAATCTGTTATCTTGAATTCATATGTCGCACGAGATCACCGTTGGGGCTTAGATACTAAAGATGGTGGGGTATTCGTATTACCACCAATGGAAACAGATGCCAATGGCTTCAATTTATATCGTGGTACAGCTGACGCTATTGCTCAAAACATTGATTTCTTAGATCAAATGAATCCAGAATATGTGTTGATCTTATCAGGTGACCATATCTATAAGATGAATTATGACAAGATGTTAAAGGTTCACAAAGAAAAACAAGCAGACGCTACGATCGCGGTTTTAGGTGTTCCATTAAAAGAAGCTAGTCGTTTTGGTATCATGAATACCAATGATGAAGATGTGATCGTGGAATTTGAAGAAAAACCAGCTAAGCCAAAAAGTAATCTAGCTAGTATGGGTATTTATATCTTCTCTTATAAGACCTTGAGAAAATATTTGATCGAAGATATGAAAAAAGAAGATAGTAATCATGACTTTGGTAAAGATATCATTCCTGCATACTTAAATGATAATAAAAAACTAGTTGCTTATCGCTTCAAAGGCTACTGGAAGGATGTAGGTACCATCGATAGTTTATGGGAAGCTAATATGGATTTGTTAGATCCAAATAATGAATTAGATTTATCTGACTCAGGTTGGAAGATCTATACGGAAGATGTCAATGTGCTTCCGCAATATATTGGGGAAAATGCTGTAATTGATAATGCTTATATCAATCAAGGCTGCGTTATTGATGGTACAGTTAAAAATTCAGTTATCTTTACGAATGCGAAAATTGCGGAAGGTGCTAAAGTTATCGACAGCGTGATCATGCCTAATGCGATCATTGGCAAAAATGCTACCGTAACGCGTTGTATCGTGGCTGAAGGCGTAGAAATCAAAGAAGGCGTTAGCGTCGGCACTAAAGACAGTGAACATATCGAGCTTGTAGCTAAGAAAGTAGTAGAGTAGGTGGAAGAATATGAGTAATAAAGTATTAGGTATCGTTAACTTTGAAGATCCTACTGCTAGCGTAGAAGGATTAGGGGATTATCGTCCAATTCCAGCTTTTGGTTTTTTAGGACGTTATCGTGTCATTGACTTTGTTTTAAGTAATATGACTAATTCAGGTATTAGTGATATTCAAGTATATTGTAAGGAAAAACCACGTAGCTTGATCGAACATCTAGGAACTGGTCAACACTATAATATCAATTCTAAACGTGGTAATTTGCATATCTTAAATGGCGAGAAAAAACCTATTAGTGATGTATATAATCATGATGTTAATAACTTTATGCAAAACATGGAATTTATCGAAGAAAGCGATAAAGGCTATGTTGTAGTAGCTCCTAGTTATTTCATCTATCAAATCGATTTTAGTCAAGTTATTGAAAATCATATCAATAGCGGTGATGATATTACCTTGCTTTATAAAGCAACTGATAATGCTAAAGAAGAATTCGTTGGTTGTGAAACAGTTCAGTTTGATGAAACTAAACGAGTTATCGGTTTTGAAAAGAATCGTGGAAAATATAAAAATCGTAATATTTCATTAGAATGTTACGTCATGAGCCGTAAGTTATTCATCGATCTAGTTAAACGTGCGGCGCAAACAAGTTCTTTATATTGGTTCAAAGACATGCTTCGTGAAGTTATCAATGAATATACGATCAGAGGCTATGCTGTTAAAAGCTATGTAGCTTGTATCAATTCCTTGAAAGCTTATTTTAAAGCGAACATGGATATGGCAAATTCTAGCAATGTTCGTACGATCTTCAAGAAAGATTGGCCAATTCATACGATGACCAATGACTCAGCCCCAACACATTTCTATCCAAATTGTAAAGTTAAGGGTAGTGCGATTGCTAATGGCTGTTTCATTGAAGGAACGGTAGAAAATAGCGTTATTTGTCGTAATGTAACTGTTAAAAAAGGTGCTATAGTTAAAAACAGCGTGGTTTTACCAGGTGCATATATTAGTGAAAATGCCCAATTGGATCATGTGGTCGTTGATAAATATGCCATCATTCATCATGTGAAGAAATTAGAAGGTACAGATGATGAACCGGTATATGTAAAACGTCGTGACCGCATCTAGGGGTGAATTATGAAAACAGTATTATTTGTAGCTAGTGAAGGCCTACCTTTTATCAAAAGCGGTGGGTTGGCAGATGTTGTTGGTTCTTTGCCAAAAGCGTTATATGCTTGTAATTATGAAGTTAGGGTCGTAATTCCTTTGTATCGTAAGATTGCCGAAAAAGATCATGGTAAGCTTACTTATATTGGAACTCGTCAAATTCATAGTGGATGGATCAATCAGCCAGCTAATTATTATCAATGTGATGTTGATGGTATCATGTATTATTTTGTTGAACATCAAGGGTATTTTGAAAGAGAAAAACTTTATGGATATGCGGATGATGGAGAACGTTTCTCATATTTCCAAAAAGCAGTCTTAGAATTGTTATATCATATTGATTGGTATCCTGATATCATTCATACTCATGATTGGCATACAGGTATGATCCCATTGATGACCCATGCTTTATATGGTTCGGATTGGCGTTTTGAAAAAATCAAACATGTTTATACGATTCATAACTTGGCTTTCCAAGGAAACTTCCCTGAATCTGTCTTAACAACTTGCTTAGGTTTAGATCGTTATTTCTATGATAATGGTTCCGTTAAATTTGATTCTGGTATCAGTTTCATGAAAGCAGGTTTGGTTTTTGCTGATAAGATCACAACTGTTTCACCAACCTATTCACATGAGATCTTAACTAGTGAATATGGCGAAAAGATGGATGAAGTGTTACGTTATCGTCATGATGATCTATGGGGCATCGTCAATGGTATCAATATTGATGAATGGAATCCAAAAACAGATAAGTTGTTGGCTAAAAATTACACCGTAAAAAGTTGGAAAAATGGTAAGAAAGCTAATAAGAAAGCTTTACAACAAGAGCTTGGCTTGGAAGTGCGCGATGATGTGATGTTAATTGGTTTGGTTAGCCGCTTGACCAATCAAAAAGGCGTATATCTAATTACGGAAAAAATGAATGAGATCATGTCATTAGATGTTCAATTCTGTATCTTGGGTACCGGAGAGGATAATGCTGAAAATGCCTTCAAATGGTTAGAAGCTAATTATAAAGGCAAAGCTGTTTATTATTGTGGATATAATGAAGAGCTAGCTCATCGTATCTATGCTGCAAGTGATTTATTCTTGATGCCTTCAATGTATGAACCATGCGGTATTGGACAATTGATCGCTATGCATTATGGAGCATTGCCATTAGTTAGAGAAACCGGCGGTCTAAAAGATACGGTACATCCTTATAACCAATATACGGGAGAAGGTAATGGCTTTAGCTTCTGGAGCAAGAATCCAAACGATATGATGTATACCATTCGTTGGGCAAGCGAACAATATTACTATAATCCAGATGGTTGGAAACAATTAGTTACTAATGCCATGAATAGTGATGTAAGTTGGCAACAAAGCGCTAACTTATATGGCGAACTATATAAGATGTTAGTAGGTGAGTAATTTAGGCTTTCTACCTTTATGGTAGGAAGCTTTTTTTTAAAAGGAGGATAAAATGAATCATAAGTTATATAAACCATTCCCCCAAAATTTTTTGTGGGGAGCTAGTACTTCCGCTTATCAAGTTGAAGGAGCTAGCTTAGAAGATGGAAAAGGTCCATCTTGTCAAGATGTTAAAGCGATACCAGAAGGCACATCAGATTTAAAAGTATGTTCAGACCACTATCATCGCTATAAAGAAGATATTGCTTTGATGGCTGAGATGGGCTTTAAAACATATCGTTTCTCAATTTCATGGTCTAGAGTGATCCCTAATGGTACAGGAGATATCAATCCTAAAGGTATTGCCTTTTATAATGCTTTGATCGATGAATGTTTAAAATATGGGATTGAACCATTAGTTACGATGTTTCATTTTGATATGCCTGCTGCTTTAGATGAAAGAGGTTCTTGGTCTAACAGAGAGTCAGTTGACTGGTTCTTAAATTTTGCTAAAGTTTTATTTGAAAATTTTGGAGATCGTGTCAAATATTGGTTGACGATCAACGAACAAAAT
>JALEMK010000180.1 GCA_022768265.1 Erysipelotrichaceae bacterium | reverse complement strand
ATTGTTGGATTGATACGTTTAACATTTGAATAAACATAAATCGAAATATTATTGATACCTGGACCTGTCGTAAACAAGGAAATGACAAAGTCATCAAATGACATCGTAAAGGCTACTAATGCCCCTGCTACGATACCAGTCTTGATTTGCGGAATGATAACTTTTGTCAAAGCTTGTAACGGTGTACAACCAAGGTCTAAAGCAGCTTCCGCTAAATTGTTATCTAATTGTCTTAGCTTAGGCATGACACTTAAGATTACATATGGGATACAAAAGGCAATATGCGCCAATAACAATGTCATGAAACCTAATTCAATATTTAAAGAAGTAAAAAATAACATAAAGCCAATCGCTGTAACGATTTCGGGATTTAACATCGGCAAGTTATTAACTTGTTCGATCGATTCTTTGATCAATTTACGTGATTTGCTCATACCGATAGCCGTAATGGTTCCAACGATCGTTGAAACAACGGTAGCAATGATCGCGATGATCACAGTATAGTAAATCGATTCCATGATCGTACGATCTCTAAACATCTTTTCATACCACTGTAAAGAAAAACCCGTAAAATGACTTAATGACTTAGATGAATTAAAACTAAAGACACAAACATAGAGAATTGGTGCATAGAAAAATATCAACACCAACCAAAGATAGATCTTTGATAGCCAATTACTTTTTTTCATTAGCGTACCTCCTTAGATTGACGATCTAATTTTTTGGTAATATACATCGAAATCAAGATAATGATCGCCATGATCAAAGAAATCGCACTACCAAAGTTCCAGTCACCTGTAGAGATGAAATAACTTTCGATCAAGTTACCGATCAAGACAAAATCCCCACCTCCTAATAATTTAGGAATGAAGAAACTTGATACGGCTGGTAAAAATACCAAGGTAATACCACTGATGACCCCTGGTAAGCTTAAAGGCAAGGTAACTTTCAAGAAAGCTTGCCATTTGCTCGCCCCGAGATCTTCAGCTGCAGCGATCAAGCTTTGATCCATCTTGCTTAAAGAAGTATGGATCTGCAAGATCATAAACGGTAAAAAGTTATAAACCATCCCAATATATACTTTCATTTCATTAGAAAGACCGCTGTCATTCAACATGCCACGCCAAGCATAGGTCCTAACCAACATATTGATCCACATTGGTAAAGTAATCAATAAGACCATGGTATTTTGTTTGTTACCTGGCAATTTAGAAATGACATAGGCACAAGGATAACCAATCGCAATACATATCAAGGTCGTGTTGATCGCTATTTTTAATGATCGCCACAAAACACTCGGAAAGATGCTATCTTCAAAAAATCTTCTGAAATTATCTAAGGTAAATTGTAAGGTCAAGACCTCATTACCTTGCGTAGTAAACGCATATACCACGATCATCAGCATTGGAAGGCAGATCATGATGATCATCCAAACGATATATGGATAGGTAAATCTTGAAAAACTCTTCATTTTAGTTACCCATCTTGCTCATGATATGCAGATCTTCTGGAGCAAACATAACGCCTACCTTAGCGCCTTCTTCTTGATAATCGGTCGTATGAACCTTTAATTCACGCCCCATTGTTGAGAATGTGATCTGATAATCGCCTTCCTTGATATCTTCATCATCGAAATCATATTTAACATCCCAAATTTCAATTGGACTTTCATCTTCCAAAGACCATGCTTGAGCGTTGGCCCATTGTTTAAGATCCGTATCCAAAGCAATGCTTTCTTTGATCTCATCTACGGTCTTATAGAAATCAAAAGCTTGGATTGCTTCATCATTTTCTTTATCTTCCGTATAAACAGGCTTAACAACGGTAATATTGATGGTAACTTCCGTACCCTTCGCCGTTGAGAAAGTACAAGGATAAGTACCAATCTCATTTTTCACATCATATTCGATCTTTGATAAAGAAACATCTTCATCTTCATTATTCCATGCTTGCGCATTTGCACGAGCAACGACCATGGCATCACTTAGATTTTCCACATCTTCAAGATCCATGTAGAAATCACTAGCACTTATTTTTTCATGAGCTTCTTCATTAACGATATCTTTATTACCTAATACATGCATGGTAACAGTTTTTGAAGTACCACTAGCTGTTTCTACGATGATTTCATAATGTACCCCTTTAAATAAGACCGATTTAACTTCCCCATTCATGATTCCCTTATTTTTAGGTACTAGATCGATATCTTCTGGACGAATAACGATATCTACTGGTTCATTTTTCTTGAAGCC
>JALEMK010000165.1 GCA_022768265.1 Erysipelotrichaceae bacterium | reverse complement strand
AGAAGATAATCAAAAAATCAATGCGCAATTAGATTTGGAATTAATATACAAAATGGGAATACGATATTATAAAAACCGCGACATGCAAATATCATGTAAATTAATGAGTGAATACATAGATAAATATAAATAGAAACTTATTGTTTGTTGAAGTTGTTGCGTTTTTCAGAATGTTTTGAATTACAATATTATTATTTGGTCAATTATCTATATATACAATCAAAATAATTTTTAATACAATATGATTATAGTTTAAGGGGGATAATTATAATGAAAAAACTATTTAGCTTTATTTGTGTTGTTTTGTTATGTTGTGTAGTTAATGTTCATGCCAGTGATGAAGATCCAGTTGCTGCATGTGAAGCACAGTCAGATGAAACGAAAGTATGCGCTGTTAATGAAAATGGGGAATGTGAATGCAAAAGTATTATTGATCAATATGAAGCGGATAAACAAAACCCTATTAAATAATATATGAATATTTCTAAAGTAGAAACCCTGTTTTGTGTTAAAATTCGCCAAGGTGTTGATGGAGTCAATAGCCTTGCCAAAAAGATTGGTATCGATAAGTCATTGATATATGATGTGGAATCAGGCAGACGAGCGATGTCAGTATTTTTATTTGATAAAATTACCAGACACTATGGCATCACTTATGATCATGATGAAAGCTTATATAAGGAAGCATATGATATATTGATCAAATTGTTTCAATTGCTTATTTCATATCAACCAGATGAATTGTATAAGCTATATGATAATTATAAAGCTAAACAAACCATTTATGAAAATTCTAAAGCCTTTATATTTGTGGATTTAATTGAAGCAGTATATTTTTTAGAAAAAGATGAATATGACGAAGTAAAGCGTTGCTTAAATAATTGCAAAGACTACTTAGAAATTTATGATAATAATATCATTTATCTTTATGCAATGATTTGGATTGTAACGAAAGATATTTATCAAGATTTTGCGGAAATTAAAGATTTTCTAATACCTATTTATCAGAAATATAGTTTTGCCGATATAGATCCATATATAAAAGCTATGTTATATTTTCAAATAGGTAGGATTACAGAACAGGGTGGTAATGCAATTGAAGCATTACAATACTTTGATAAATCAATGCATTGTTATTATAAATTAAACATACATCAACGAGTCGTACAAAATGAAATCCAAAAAGCTACTTGTTGTTTTGCTTTAAAACAATATTCTTTAGCGGAAAAGTTATATCTGGAAGCCTATGGAGAATCATTAAAACATAATTATAAATTTAGATTGATACCTTGTTGTAATAATCTAGCATTTTTATATTTTGTACAAGATGACTATGATAATACGCTGAAGTTTATTGAACTAGCAAGAAAACATGGCTCAACTTTCTCTTCTTTAAATTATTATGAAGCATATATATTTTATAAAACAAAATCAAAACAAATTGCTAGACATAAAATAAAAAAACTCATTGAAATAGAAACGGATGTTAGAGTGAAGCATACGTTAAAATTAATGCATTCGATGTTGAATGAAAACGAGAAAAATATTCAAAAGTATTTTGCGTATTGTGAAGCTGACAATGAAGCAATTAATGCTAATTTAGATTTACAAATTTTATATAAGATGTTGATAGATTATTATGAACAGCATAATTCAGATTGTGCAGTGGACATAATGCGAAAATATATAAAAAAATTTTAAAAAAAATTTAATGAAGTTTTATTTCATAGGTTGTATTATGACTAAATAAGTGGTAGTAAAATCAAGTTGTTGATTATAGACTATTATTTTGGGAGTTAAACAATAAAATTATTTTGTTATTATAATAATTAATCTTTTGTGATAATGGTTAAGATGTTAATTAAAATATTATAAAACGATAAATAATAATTGTTATTAGGGATTATAGCAGAAGAAATGATGTAAGAAATCATTCTTCTGCTATTTTTGATTTTAGATAGGTGATGTATTATAAATGAATAAAGAATTTTAGTTTCATTATGACCTAATTATGTATTGTTGTTAAATTGCATATTTGATAATATTGTTAAAAATAATTAAGATAATCATTTTAATTGAAGGATAACTTTTATGCAAAGGAGAAATGGAAGCATGAAAAAGATCTTAGTAGCGTTATTAGTGATGATGGCATTGAGTGGATGTCAAGAAAAGGCAAATGAACAAGAACCAGTAGTAAATAGTAATAAAGAGGATATCGTATTACATTCAGAAGATCTAAATACGGAAACCAATGAAGTTGAGATGGTAGATGTAGATCTAGAAATATTGACATCTAATATCAAAGAAACCATAGAAAATGTCAAAGTAGATTATGAGGTCATGGAAGATGGCTATACTAAAATGGTTGTCAAGGACAATGAAGATCGAGAAATTGTGATGGCAAAATTTGTGTCTCAATTACCTAAAGGTATGAGCTTAAATGCCACTGGATCATTTCTACATGACGGCAAATATACTATATTGTTGAATTATGGTGTACCTAATCCTATAGAAGGCTATGAAGATCAACAAGCGTTGGCTTATTCTTATACACTTACAGAACGATTAGATATGTGTGAAGGTAATCCTGGAAATGTTTATCAAACTGAAACATATTGCGTAATAGCTAGTCCAGGTGGTTATGATACTGATTTAGAAGAAGTTAAGATAATGGACGAATTTATAAAAAATACCGAATTAGTTAAATTTGAATAAAATAATTTTATCATCTATAAATCACATGATATATTCGGTCAAAAAAGGTAGGTGTTAGTAAGAAATAAATGAAGTTAATATGATTTGTGATACTGATTGATG
>JALEMK010000118.1 GCA_022768265.1 Erysipelotrichaceae bacterium | reverse complement strand
TCTGTAAATATTTGCTGCTTTGCAAGATAGTGTTGAGATCTTGTTTAAAGATGTTACCTAAATTAATTTCACCATTTGCATCTAAGCAACATAAGGTTACTTGACCATTGCTTAAGATCGCTATCATGTTATTTGCTGCATAGCAATAACCATCATGATCAACATTTTGAGCTTTAGCAGGCCACTCAAACTCATCTTGAAAATACAGATAAATATTTGATGTTAGCTTGTAGCTATCTTTTTTCTTCGTAGCTTGCATATCATATAGTTTTTGAATCTTTTCAAAGATGGCTAATGATTTTGCTTTCATATCATTACGATTCCAAAAACGTAATTCGATAAAGGTATTTGTAGCCGCATTGATAAATTGATAAATTGGCGCAAAATAGCGATCGATATCCATTTCTTGTTGATCGATCGAGTGTAAAGAAAAACTGATCTTGCGCAAAGCGGAATGTTTATAGAGATCAGGATATTTATGGATCAATGTTCCATTTGTAACCAATTGTACCTGCATCTGATATTGATCACACATATCCAGCAGTGCATCTAATTGGGGATGTAACAATGGTTCTCCTTGAACATGTAAATAAAGGAAAGAGGTAAAAGGTCTAATTTGTTTGATGATATGTTCAAACTCGACAATCGTCATAAAATGAGCTGGGCGGGTATTTTTATGACAAAAACTGCAATTTAAATTGCAGTTGTTTGTAATTTCGATATATGCTCTTTTTATTGCCATCAGCGGTTAAATCTCGCTAAGAAAGCTTTGGTTCTTTCACTTTGCGGATTATTGAAGATTTCTTCAGGAGTACCTTTTTCTTCAATGATCCCATTTGCCATAAATACCACTTGTGTACTGACATCTTTGGCAAAGCTCATTTCATGAGTAACGATTACCATGGTTAACCCTTCTTTAGCTAAACTTTTCATAACATCCAATACTTCACCAACCATCTCTGGATCAAGGGCACTAGTTGGTTCATCAAATAATAATATTTCAGGATCCATACATAGGGCTCTTGCAATGGCTACACGTTGTTTTTGACCGCCAGATAAGGTCGTGACATTAGCTGTTGCGAAGCTTTCCATACCAACTTTCTTTAGATAATACATAGCTTTTTCCTGGGCTTGTTGGCTTGAGCGCTTCAATACTTTTTGTTGAGCAAGCATACAGTTTTTAAGTACGCTCATATTATTGAACAAGTTAAATTGCTGAAAGACCATACCAACCTTTGCGCGATAGGAGTTGATATCTTTGGTTTCTAGGATATTTTGACCATCAACGATGATCTCACCACTGTCGGCAACTTCTAATAAGTTTAAGCAACGAAGCATCGTTGATTTACCTGATCCACTTGCCCCGATCAAACAAACGACATCATTTTGCTTTACTTCAAAGCTAACCCCTTTAAGTACTTCTAAGTGACCAAAACTTTTATGAATATCTTTGATCTTAATAAGTTCTTTCATGGTTTTGATCCTCCTTAGCTAAATTCATGGTTTTAACAAATGTATCTGATTGTGGTAACGTAGTTTTTGTGTGATTTAGTTTTTTCTCGATTTGATTCAAGATAAAGCTTGTTGTCATCGTCATCACCAAATATACGCATGCTGTGACAAAGTAAGTTTCGGTAAATTTATATGTTGATCCTGCAATTGATTTTGCTTGGAACATTAACTCGGTAATGGAAATGATCATTAACACGCTACTATCTTTGATGTTAACGATAAATTCATTACCAATTGAGGGAAATGCATTTTTGATAGCTTGTGGTAGGATGACATTCATCATAGTTTGCATATTTGACATTCCTAAGCTGCGAGCTGCTTCAGTTTGCCCAACATCGATAGATTGAATACCACTTCTTACGATTTCAGCCATATATGCACCAGTATTGACACTGATTACAAAGATACCTGCAGGGATGTAGGACCAATTAAAAACAGGGCGTAGGGCATAATATAGGAAGACAGCTTGTACCATCATAGGAGTTCCACGAAATACTTCGATATAGATCCAAGAAATGGTATCATAAATCCTTTTTAATATTTTAGCGTAACTAGGTGCGGTCTTATCTAATTTGATTGCTCGGATACCACCAACTAATAATCCTAAAGCTAATCCAATGATCGTTCCGCTAAATGCAATAAGGATGGTAGTTTTGATCCCTAAAAAGAAACTAGGCCAATATTTGATCAAAATATTGGCACATTCCGCTAAAAATGGCATTATTGTGCTGCAGGTTGGCGGTTAGTTGCATCAATCATCATTTGGTTTCTTTCCTCTTGAGAAATACCATCTAAGATTTGATTGATAGGTTCTAATAATTCACTGTTTTTAGCAAGCGCAATTGATACTGACGTATCTGCTTCAAAACCATGACCTTCTTCAAATGATACGATCTTTAAGCCTTCATTTGCAGCTACAACCCCTTGAGCAACTGGTAATTCAGCAGTAATGGCATCAACTTCACCTTCGTTTAAGGCTAAGACCATTCTAGGGTAAGAATCTTGAGGAGTCATATGTTGTACGCCATCGATTTGATCGATGATTTCATCATATAAAGTAGCGATTTGACCCATTACCTTATAACCACTTAATTCTTGGATGTCCGTGATGTTTGCTAGTTCGCTATCTTCTCGCACGATTACCACCATTTGTGATTCATAATATGGATTTGTAAAATCAACTTCTTCACGACGTTGAGGGGTATCGGTCATACCGGCAATGATCGCATCGATATCACCCTGGTTAGTCGCAATGATCAAGTTATCCCAAGATACTTTCTTGATTTCTAGTTCTTTACCAAGTTCATCTGCAATTCGCTTAGCGATAACTACATCATAGCCATCGCAATAGTCTACATCACTGATCTTTACGGCTGTTTCATTTGCATCGACTTGGGTCCAGTTAAATGGTGCATAATCACATTCCATACCTACGGTAAATGTATTATCGGCATTGGCTGTATCATTTTCTGCCGTATTTGTTGAAGTTGAGCAACCTACTAATAATAGGGCTAGGGCTAAAGTCATTAACTTTTTCATATCTAATTCCTCTTACTTTCTGACTAAAATAAAACCGCATGCATCATATTACATACGGTTATCCTAAGCAGTATATAATATAGCACCTCTTCAAATGAAGGAGTGTCATAAGTTTTTCCTATGACCCCACAAGCAAGGTATGCCTACCTAAACTTGTTCGGCGGTGGTTGCCTTTCGCTAAATCTCTACGTTTGCCAACTAAATTTAGTTACTATTCTGCACCGCTACCTCTATGTTTTATTTTATGTAAAGTATAATAATGAGGTTGCTAAGATTTGTCAACCTTTTTTTATCATTTTAGCTTATATTTCCTTATTTTCGGTTATTTCATGCCATAAAGCCAGCTGTTTTTCATTGTGTAAAGCTAGTAAAAAGTTGTTTTTAGCACTAGGATATTGATGATAAATGTTTTGTAACAACTCTTTGATATCTTGGCGTTTAGTAAAACCATCATTTGGGCAAGTGCTTTTAACAACAGGGATATTGATTTCTTGGATGCTTTGTCGCAATTGACTTTCGAAGGCATAGATAAATGGCCGAATAAACATCATCTCGCTATCGTTTAAATACATCTTTGGTGCAAAGGTTGCTATTTTACCTCCATAAATCATATTCATCATCAAAGTTTCGATGGCATCATCGGCATGATGGGCAAATGCTGTCTTATTACAGCCAAGTCGTTTAGCTTCTTTGATTACCGCGCCTTTTTTAAAGGTTGAACAAAGGGAACATTTTAAAGTATTATCTTCATTATTGTTTAATTTTAAAATATCATATAAGCGCGTCTTGATATCGTAATATTCGATGTTTTCTTTTTTACAAAAGTCTCTAACTTCTTGAAAGTCCATATTGGAAAATCCCATATCAAGATGGATGCCAACGATTTCAAATTCTTTGTTATCAAAACGTTTTGCTACAGCTTGATATTTGCTTAAACAATATAATAATAGCATGCTATCTTTGCCACCGCTGACCCCAACGGCAACACGATCACCATCTTCGATCATTTGATATGCTTTATCGGCTTTTCTGATCAATCCTACCAGTTTTTTTATAGACATAATTTAAAAACTCCTTTAGTTTTGCTATTATATCATAAATTTAGTATAATCATAGATGGAAAAAAAGGTGTATAAGATGGATGCTTGTTTGTTAATAGATAAACCGCAAAATATGACGTCATTCGATGTTTGTCATCAATTGCGAAAAATAACCGGTGAAAAAAGAATCGGACATACGGGAACCTTAGATCCCAATGCGACAGGGCTTTTGATCGTATTGCTAGGCAAATACACTAAGTATTTACCTTATTGCGATCATGATCGTAAAGAATATATCGCTTCCTTTAAATTAGGGCAAAAAACGGATACCTTAGATATATGGGGCAATGTCGTAGCTACTAAAGCGGTTATTTCTGTTACAGCTAAGCAATGGGAAGCTGTTTTTAAAAGTTTTCTTGGTAAACAAAAACAGATACCGCCAATGGTCTCGGCAATAAAAAAAGATGGTAAAAGGCTATACGAATTAGCTTTTGCCGGTCAAGAAGTAGAGCGAGAAGCACGTGATATCGAAATATATGAATTAGAGCTATTATCTGCATCCGAAACAGAAGTTAGCTTTAGAGCCGTAGTTTCTAGCGGTACCTATATTCGGTCTTTATGTGAAGACATGGCAGCTAAAACAGGCAATTATGCCATGATGAGCGCCTTAAGAAGAACCAAGATCCAAGATATTAAGATCGATCAAGCTTGCAGTTTAACTAATTGTCTTGATCATCTGCAAGATATCAAGATCAAAGATATCTTAAATACCAATTATGAAAAGATCGAAGTAACCCCACAACAAATTTCTGATATCAAAAATGGTAAACGCATGAAATTAGCGGCAAATACCGATATCGTTATCTTATGTTTTGCAGATCAAATATTAGCTGCTTATGAAAGAGTAGAAAATGATATATATAAAAGTAAAAGAGGATTATTTTAATGAGAATAATACAATTTAGTTTAGAGCGTAAATGTGTTGCTAGAAAACCTATCGTTGCTTGTATAGGATATTTTGATGGTTTACATCGTGGGCATCGTCAATTGATCGCTAAGACGATCAAGATCGCTAGCGAACAAAATTTGGAGCCCTCATTGATCACTTTTGATCCTGACCCATGGGTCATCGTAAAAAAGGTAAAGGATCCTCAGCACTTGTCTACGATGCGCCAAAGGATCAACATGGCTTCATCACTTGGTATCAAAAATATCATCATTTTACAATTCAATAGTAAGATGGCCAATCTTTCTTATCAAGAATTTGAAAAGCAAGTTTTAGCAGCCTTGAATATCCAAACATTGATCTGTGGA
>JALEMK010000075.1 GCA_022768265.1 Erysipelotrichaceae bacterium | reverse complement strand
CAGCATGATAACGATTGAAACGATAAGCGTTAGATCAAATGCAACGATATTAGCTTGAACGATCAATTGAAAGATCGAACCAACCAGTAATCCTACAATGATCATATAAGTCAATTGATTAAAATGAGCTAATAGATATCTAATCAAGATAGCTCCCCCAAATAAACCGATCACGCCACCAATGGCACTTGGGATCAACAAAGGAATATTGAAGTTATTTAAAACTTCAAAATAAATCGTCTGATACATATTCATGACGATCAAGATCATGGAACCACTGATACCAGGAATGATCATCGTTGCCACAGCAATTGCCATTGCAATCAAACATGCAATAAATGATTCAGGAGTCAACGTACGATACAATACTGATCCACTTTCCGCATCGCCATTGAATAAAGCTAAAAACGCCATGATAGCAAACGCTATGATAAAACCTACCCATGGTACAGCTTTGATCTTTGGACTAGTTAAACGAGCTTTGGTAAAAATAGCTGGTAAGCTACCTAAGATAATCCCAATAAAAGCAAAATAAGTTTGTTGTGGAAATTTAGCAAATAAAATTTCCATCAATTTGCTTAACCCAACAACACCGATAACTACACCTAAACCTAAGGGGATCAAAAAAGGCAAATTCTTTTTGATAACTTTAAAATTAATCGTAATGCAGTCCATCAAACGATCATAGAAGCCTAAAACAACTGCGATCGTACCTCCACTAACACCTGGGATTACATTAGCTACTCCCATCAAGATACCATTTAAGATATTACGTAAAAATTCCATACTCTCTCCTTATAGTAAACGTAAGATGTCATTCCAAGTGACAAATAGCATCAGGCCGATCAATAAGATCCAACAAGCTGACATCAACGCTATTTCCACTTTTTGATTTAATTTACGATGACATATCCATTCACCGATCGTAATGACGATCCTTCCACCATCAAGAACTGGTAAAGGTAAAGCATTTACGATACCAATATTTAAAGACATCAAGGCAACTAACATCAAGAAATACTCAATTCCCAAACTTGCATAAGTTTCTGTTACCGTATATATGCCAACAGGACCACTTACTTGTTCTAACCCGAAACCTTGAAACATCCTAAATAATGATATGATCATTGATTTAGTAGTATCGATCAAATAGCTAGCACCTAAAAGCGGAGCATTCAATAATGTCACTTCTTTAAAAGTATAAGGCAGAGAATTGATTCCCGAATAATAAGCCTTAGTTTGCGGGTCTTGCATTGGTGTCACCGTCAAATGCATCAATTGACCATCTCGCTCTATAGTATATGTTATATCGTCATCATAAGTCAAAGTATAATTAGTGATATCCGCAAAAGTTTTTGGCTCAATGGTCGTACCATCAGCTAAAGTTACTTTAAGGATATAATCATCTTTTTGCATGCCCGCTTGATCAGCTGGACCATTTGGCACTACATCGGCTACAACTGGTGCTGGATCGATTGGATATGCGCCTTGATATAAATAAAAACCTGACATGATGATCCAAGCTAGCATAAAATTCATGAAGATACCTGCCCCCATGATGATGATCCGCTTCCATTCTTTTAAATTAGTAAGCGTTCTTTCTTTTGGAACCTCGATATTTTCAAAAGCTTCCTGCATACCATCATTTTCACCAGCCATCGCTACATAACCACCTATTGGTAAAAGACGCAAAGTATATACTGTTTCCTTGCCCTTTTTTTGCCATAACTTTGGCCCCATGCCAATTGAAAATTCATAACAATACACTTTAAATAATTTAGCAAACATGAAATGTCCTAATTCATGGATGATGATAATCGCAGATAATAGAAGAATAAAATATATTATGGTCACTTATTAATCACCTCAATTTGTTCGCGCACAAAAGCTCGTACCCACTTATCAGCCGCTAAAATATCTTCCAACGTTTCAACTGGAGCGTAAGTGGCAGCTTCTACAGCTTTAAAGACCAATCTTTCAATATCTAAAAAAGCGATCTCACCTTTTTGAAAGGCAAAATTAGCTTCTTCATTAGCGCCATTCATGATACATGGTAAATTCCCACCTTTTTTACCAACTTCATAGGCCAAAGCAAGCAACGGATAGCGTTCCATATCCATTTTTTCAAAGTGTAAGCTACCAATTGCAACTAGATCTAAAGGTTGCGTATTGATAGATAAACGAGCAGGATAGCTTAATGCATATTGTATAGGCAAACGCATATCAGCATTGCCTAATTGCGCCATGATAGAATTATCAACATATTCGACCATAGAATGAACGATGCTTTCACGATGCAATAACACATCGATATCTTCATAATCAACATCGAATAAATAATGAGCTTCTATGACTTCTAATCCTTTATTCATCATCGTTGCACTATCAATGGTAATTTTAGCTCCCATTGCCCAGTTTGGATGTTTTAAGGTATCTTGTAGCGTAACATCTTTTAATTGATCTCTGGTCTTATCTCTAAAAGATCCGCCACTAGCCGTAAAGATCAGCTTTTTGATTTCTTCATGCTTATTACCTTGTAAGCATTGTGCAATAGCTGAGTGTTCACTATCGATTGGAAATAAATGGACATGATGCTGTTTTAAGGCTTTCTTGACTAATTCACCTGCTACGACCAAGGTTTCTTTATTTGCCAACGCAACATCTTTATTTAGACTGATAGCTTTCAAAGTTGGCTCTAGTCCCACAAATCCCACCAAAGCATTTACTAAAAGATCATAATCAGCCTCCTCAACCAAAGACAATAAGCCCATCTTTCCATGATAAACCTTGATATCTTGATAAGCTTCCTGCAGCTTTTTAGCAGCTTCTTCATCCTGAACATAGACTTTTTCCACTTTTAAGCATGCTAAGATCTCATATGCTTTAGCTACTTGTCTCCCAACGCTAAATCCTGTCAAAACATATTGATCAGGATGGTTTTTGATCACATCGATCGTTTGCAAGCCAATAGATCCGCTTGCTCCTAACAAAAGTATTTTCTTCATTTATATCACCATCATTAAAAACGCATTAAAAAACATCAAACAGAAGACCAAACTATCAATTCTGTCTAATACCCCGCCATGACCTGGAAAGATCGTACCAAAATCTTTGACTCCATAATATCTTTTGATAGCACTAAAAGATAGATCGCCGATCTGTGCCACGATCGGCAAAAGCAAAGAGCATAGAAATAATAATTCAAAACTAATTGTATCGATCATAAAATAAGCAAAGATCAAGCTACCGATAAATCCCGTAGCCCAACCGCCGATCGCCCCTTCCCATGTTTTTTTAGGAGAGATCCGTTCGATCATCTTATGTTTACCAAAAAAATATCCAAAGATATAAGCCCCAAAATCACAACCATAACATGCCATTGCCAAATAAAGCAACACGCTATATCCCTGATCATAAACAACGATCAGACTTTTAGCTGCTAAAGATAAGATAACCGATATCGTAAAGATATAACATATATCGGTAACCTGAATATCTTCAACAAAGATCGTAAGCATGAATAAGATGATCAAAAAAAACGATAAGGTTATAAGCATATAGTTATCACTTAAATTATAAAAAGCTATGATACTTAAAAAAACAAATATGATCAAACCCCACTTCGTCCGACCTTTACGCAATTCGATAAGTTCATAAGCACTTAAGGCACATGCAGCAAATACTAAGGCTCTAAGCAACATTCCCCCAAAATAAAAAGGAAAAAATACTATGACCAATAAGATGATTCCTGTCAAAAAGCGTTGTTTCATTATTTCAATCCCCCATAACGACGATCACGCTTAGCAAACTCTTTGCAATATAATTCAAATTTCTCTGGCGTAAACTCTGGCCAAGCTTCATCAACAAACATCAATTCTGTATAGGCAATTTGCCATAACAAAAAGTTTGATATTCTTTGTTCACCACTGGTTCTGATCAAAAGATCAACTGGTGGAAAATCTTTGGTCATCAAGTATTGATCAAAGCCCACTTCATCGATTCCTAAAGCTGCTTTACCTGCTAAAACAT
>JALEMK010000042.1 GCA_022768265.1 Erysipelotrichaceae bacterium | reverse complement strand
GTTATATCGGTTCTCATACATGCGTAGAATTGATCAACTTGCATCATGAAGTAATTATCGTTGATAATTTATATAATTCTTCAATCAAGGTCTTAGACCGTATTGAAACGATCACAGGCGTAAGACCAAAGTTTTATCAAGTAGATATTTTAGACCGCGAAGGTTTGGATCAGATATTTGCTGAAAATAAGATCGATGCGGTGATTCATTTTGCTGGCTATAAAGCAGTAGGGGAATCCGTAGCTATTCCATTAACATACTATAAGAATAATATTAGCGGTAGCGTCAATTTATATGAAGCCATGGCCAAAGCAAATGTAAAGACCGTGGTCTTTAGCTCTAGTGCTACCGTATATGGTGATCCTGCTAGTGTTCCTATCAAGGAAGATTTCCCTTTAAGTACTACTAACCCATATGGAACGACAAAGCTATATAATGAACAGATCTTAAAAGATGTGTATGTTTCTGATAATGATTGGAGTATCTTGTTATTACGTTATTTCAATCCGATCGGCGCTCATAAATCTGGCTTGTTAGGAGAAACGCCAAATGGCATTCCTAATAATCTATTGCCATATATCGCACAAGTTGCCACAGGTAAACGTGAGTTTTTAAGGGTATGGGGCAATGATTATGATACGGTTGATGGTACAGGCGTACGTGATTATATCCATGTTGTAGATCTAGCTTTAGGTCATATCAAAGCAATTGAATATGCTTTGAAACATAAAGGTGTGGAATGTGTAAATCTAGGTACAGGCAATGGCTATTCAGTCTTACAAGTAAAAGATGCATTTGCGAAAGCTTCGAATTTAGAAATACCTTACCAAATCATGGATAGACGTCCAGGAGATATTGCGACATGTTATGCTGATACGACCAAAGCTAAGGAATTATTAGGTTGGAGTGCAAAGTATAACATTGATGATATGTGTCAGGATGCATGGAATTTTGCTCAAAAAAATCCTAATGGCATTGAGTAATTAATCTAGGCAGCAAGTTTAACTTGTTGCTTTTTTTATTGGTAGCTTATTTAGAAATTTGCTATAATAAATTGAAGGAGTGTGATAGCGTGAACAAGCAAAAAAAAATCATCATCCTCATTGTTACGGCATGTTTGATAATTGCCATCAGCATATTAGGATTCATGCTTATAAATAATCATCAAAGTGATGATTCACCAGTTAAAGAAGAAAAACCAAGTTTATCAGATGTCGCAGGTCAAGATAAGCCAACGGCCAATACAGCGTTTGATGGTATCAAGATCGATCTGGTGGATTATACGACATATAAATTAGATGACCTAGATTTTAATTTCGTCATAGCAAAGATCAGGGTAAAAGCTGATGAGGCTACCAATATTAACTTAGATCATTTTGTGACTAGTGAAAATATTACCTTGGCCGATTATGATGAATATGTGGCAGCGCTAGAAAGCAAAGGTTATTATTTAGGTAAACAAAATGTTTGGTATGAATTGGTATCGTTGGAAACAGAGTATTTCAGCAATATCTTTATTCCTATCAAAGATAAAAACTTAGCAAAGATCGAAGTTACCAATGATATCGATCAAACTACGATGGTATTTGATTTAACCAAAAATGAAGGCTCTAAAGAAATGTTACGATATGAAGCAAATGATATCATTAGCGATGGAAAGACCTATCAGATCCAAGTATCTAGTGCCTTTGATATCACTGGTGAACAATTGTATCAAAATGATAGTGAATATCTAGTTCCTTCAACGGTTGGTATATATTGTTTTAATTTAGATGTAATAAGCTTGTGGAAGGATAAGATCGTTATTGAGGAAGCTTATTATTATCCCGATAATAGCAAAGAAGTTTTTAAAGCATTGGACTCATCGATCAAAGCGATGAAGCATGATAATATCATTGGACAAGAAATAACCGAGAAAAGCAGTGGATCATTATTTTTTGAAGCGTTTAATCCAATGAATAATCCAATTACTTATACAGGAACCTTAAAGTTAAAAGTAAGTGGTTCGGATAGTTTGATCGAGATCAGTGTCGATTTGAACTAGGAGGGGAAAGTTAGTGAAAAAATTTATTAATATTATTTTATCATTTTGCCTAGTCTGGTCGATCATGGCAATAAGCAAGCAAGATATCGTGCAACAAGTGGAAGCTTATGATTTTACTTATGCGATGAATTGCGGAAATTATGAGGTTGATATCGTTAGAGATGATGGGGGCTTTCAAAGCTATGGCTGCTATGGTAATTTTAACGATGCTAAAAGCAAGATGTATGAGCTAGGTAAGGATGCGGTCGTGCGCCATCCTTCTAGTGCTTCGCCAACCAAGATCATTGCGATGGTTTCAGGAACGGCATATAGCTATCCCTCAAGATACGGTAAAAATACTTTGGACATCACCCAATATAACGGTAATGTTGCTAATCAAAAGACGACCTATGTTACGATGCATCGTGAACTATATTATCAAGGTACAGAAAGTTATGATGGAAATGGGGAAGGGAAGATCCATATCAATGTAACTGGTTTTGATGGTTACACAACCTTAAAAGGTGTTGATCTAATTCCTACCAAATATACAGAAAAAGAAATTCCTATCATGTTAGGGGGCAGTAACACAGGTAAATATACTGAACAACCATTTATGACCCATATTTACAAGGCTGAATATGTGGTAGAACAAAGTGGTAATTATCGTGATCTGGTCTTTTACTGGTATAGTGGATGGAGCGGTCCTTCTACCTATCCTGCTAAAAATCGACATGCTGTTGGTCTAGCTCCTGATTGGATGGAAACAGGTCATAAGTATTATTCGTATGATGGTTATACCTTTTATAGCGATCCTTATTACCAAAACAAAGTTGGTACATATTATAACTATTATCAATTTTTACCTTTAAGAACAAAAAGCAATATTTCCGCAGGCACCTATAATACTTTTTTAAGTAGCAAAGGTTATAACTCTTCAAGTAAATTATGGAATCAAGGACAAACTTTTGTCAATGGTCAAAATACCTATGGAGTAAATGCGTTATTGGTATATTCAATGGCTTGTTTAGAAAGTGCCTATGGAACCAGCAATCTTGCAAGAGAAAAAAATAATTTGTTTGGTTGGAGTGCCTATGATTCTGATCCCAATTCCGCATCTTATTTTAGCAGTGTCGAACAGGGGATCAATGAGCATATGGGCATTAACTTACGAGGTTATTTAGATATCAATGATTTCCGTTTTTTTGGACCGCATTTAGGTAATAAAGGTTCAGGTATCAACTTAAAATACGCTGCTGATCCATATTGGGGCTATAAAATTGCCGCTATTGCCTATGAAATAGATAAATGTGCAAATGGTTATAATGGTCAATTAACTGATTATAATAATTATTCTTTGGGGGTAATCAATACATATGGCGTACCAATCAAAGAAAAAGCTGATAATAACTCCAAAACGTTGTATAATTCACAATATGGGGCTACCTATCAGAAAAATTTCATGGTAACTATTTTGAATGAATCGAGTAATTTTATCAAAACCAATACTGTTAATCCATTAAATGGATCTAATGTAATAAGTGGTAAAGATAAAGGTTTGGTTAATTATGATTTTAATAATAGCGTAGGCTATATCCAAGCTAATTATGTTGATAAGGTTAGTCAAGGAAGCAATGTCGAAGAAGGAACAAGACCTACAGGAGAATTTGTTTTCAAGATAACTAATTTTGGATGGGATCAAAATAAGTTGGTGATCAAAGGCGAAGCATATCAGCCAGGTATTTATGTAACTTCAAGCAATACCTTAAAACATCGCTTATGGCTAGAAAATGCTTATTTTGAGCAAAAAGAATATCCTTTGACAACTAATGTCAATAAAGATTATGCAACGTTTGAAACCAGCTTAGATGTTAGCCAATTAGCTGATGGAACCTATAAATTTATGGTTGATTATAGTTATGGTGAATTTAGTGAATATAATGGATATAAATATCTTGCTGGTATCGAAGTGCCAGCCGAACAAACGATTGCAAATAAGAAGATCAGCTTTAGTAAAGCCGATGAATTGGTATTGATGAAGGTAGAAACGATCAATGTTCCTGATCCTGAACCAACTACCTCACCAGAACCAACGACACCGCCAGAGCCAACTACTCCGCCAGATCCTACGATCAAGAAGACCTTAGCAGCTTCACCAACACAATTTGATTATGTAGATGGTAATAAGTTGGCGATATCGGGAATGGCGTTGATCAAGGGTATGGATGCTAAAGAAGGCAGCAATATCAAACATGAAATTGTATTTGTAGATAGTGATAGCGGTAAAGAAGTTAAAGCGTATACTGCTGTAACAAGCAAAGATCCAATTAATTTGGGCGATGGTTATACCTATGAAATGACGCATTTTGAAAGTGTAATAGATATAAATGAACTAGTTGAGGCAGGTTATAGCAATTATACGATCATGATCAGGATCACAAATGGTGATACGGTAATGAGTGATAACTTATTGAATAGTGAGTTCTTAGCAATGCCAGCAATCAAACAAATTGATGGTAAAAATGTCTACTTTATCCAAAATCAAGAATATCGATTCCGTTATGAGCTATTGATAAATAATATAGCTTTAGATTGGAGTACCATCAACAAGGCCAATAAACGTAATTCATTGTATTCTAGCTTAGCTTTGACGATCGATGATGATGAAAATATGAATGTTGAAGCAGCTAGCTGGATCTATAATATCAATTATGATGATCCAAGTAAGATTACATACCAGTTTATTTTAGCCGATGTAAAGACAGGCAAGACCTTTGAACTAAAAGAAGTTAATAGTAATGCTTGTGCGGTGGATTATTCTAAACTGATGAAATTATCTTACGATTATTCTAATGCTTGTTTTAAAGTAACAAATGATCTAAAACAAATTCCAGATGGTTCATATATCGTTTATATGGAAATATATAACGGTGAATATCATGATATATTTGAAGTTACTGATTATTATGACGAGATGAAGCTTGAAGTTACTGCGGCTAATACGGGTAGACACTTCAACCTATATCGTAGTCCAGTACGTAACAGATTGATTTTAGATATTTCTAGTGCCGAGAAACAACAAGCCACACTAGAAATAACTCCAGCGCCTACTGCAACCACAGATCCTAGCGCCGAAACAACTGAAGAACCATCTACATCTGCCGATGTGCAACCAACAGCTAGTGTTCAGCCGACTGCTACTGCAGAATAAACAAAAGGTCATAGCAAATGCTATGGCCTTTTAAAATACAAGGATCATCTAAAATGATCCTAAAAAAGTTATTAATTAAGTTGTAAATAAAGCTTTAATAAGGCGTAAGTTGCTTCACATGCTTTAAAATGTGAGCGTTCCATCCCATGAGAAGCATAAACTCCAGGACCTATCAATGCTCCTTTGATATCGTTGCCACCACGTAAAGCACAAGAAACGTCGGAACCATACATTGGGTAGATATCAACGGCATGATTGATATTAGCTTCTTTAGCTAGGGTGATAAGCTTTGAAGTCATATCATAGTCATATGGTCCACTGCTATCTTTAGCGCAGATCGAAACATCATATTCGCTACAGTTTAGATCAAGACCAATACACCCCATATCAACGCCCAATAACTCTTTGATATCCAAAGGGATGTAACTATTGCCATGACCAACTTCTTCATAAACCGTAAAGATGAAATAAACTTTGCGGTTTAAAATTAAGTGCTTATCTTTGATTTCTTTTAGTAAGGTCAAAAGAATGGCAGCACTTAATTTATCATCTAAGAAACGGGATTTGATAAAGTCGTGTTCAGTAATTTGAAATTTAGGATCGATGCAGACGATATCGCCGCTTTGGATGCCGTATTTAGAAACATCATCTTTATTTTTTACTTCAAGATCTAAACGTACTTCTAAATTATCGATATTTAATTCTTTGCTTTGAGCATCAGGAAAGACATGCGAAGCGCAAGAAGTTGACAAGATGGTACCTGTGTAACAGTTTCCATCACGAGTATAGATGCGACAATATTCACTGTTTAAAGTATTTAACAGTGGAGAACCAAGCGTTGTTAAAGCTAGCTTGCCATCACTTTTAATAGATCTAACCATTAGTCCCAAGGTATCAACGTGGGCGCAAATTCCTAATGGATCATTTCCATCACTTACTTTAACGATGAGATTTCCTTTAGCCGTTATATCATATTCATAACCTAACATCGAAATTTCGTCTACTAAAAATGAGATAGCTTTTTTGGTATAGCCAGTAGGGCTATCCGTATTGATCAATTTTTCTAACGAATCATAAAAAAATGTTTTGTTCATAATATCCTCCATATATTTTATTTTATGCTTTTTTAGCTAATTCGCAATCTTTTTTAAAATGAAAGCGAATACAGGCAAAAAA
>JALEMK010000190.1 GCA_022768265.1 Erysipelotrichaceae bacterium | reverse complement strand
TTATATGCTGTGACTTCTATTTGAAAACCATCTGTCATATCAAGCTTAAAAATAACTGCTTGTCCTGCATATTCTGTGTATGAGTTATCTTTATTATAAACGACTATTTCGTTAAGATACGATACCAATTCCTTTATCTCTATTATTTGTATGGTTGTATCAGGAGGCATTAATTGAACATTAGCTGAAACTATGTCTGAAGGTTCTAAATCTTTAAACGGCTTATGCCCAAAAAACAAAAGAATATTAACACATATAACTAATATAGAAATTAATCCGATGATTATAAATCTTTTATTCTTCATATAATTACCTCTTTTTTATAGATTTTAATTTGTTATCAACTTTAATCTATAATTTCATTATTACTATAAATCTATTGGTGGCATAGAAGGATTGTTAACTTTATAATACTTTTCAGAAATTATTATATATAAGATTCAGCTTCTCCTCTAATTTCATAGATAAAAATATCTTTTTCATCAATTATAAATGTATATCCTTCGCTTCCACATACTTCTTCTGGTTTATCACAGGCAATTAATTCTAAATCATAAAACCATGAAATAACAGAGTTAATATTTTCATCATAATAATTTCCATCTTTTGCTTCTAATTTAAAAGTTATTTCTTGCCCTTGAGAAGAAAAAGAACCTGTGATTAATGTTGTTGGTTCTGGAAAGCCATATAATTCGCTTCCTTTGATAATTACATTATTTTTATAATAAAATATGGATAGCGATGCAATAAGTATAATGCAAATAATTAATCCAATAAATAAAGATTTCTTTTTCATTATTTCATTCATATTTTCACCTTTTTTAAATATCTATTATTCAAAAACTCCCCATTATTGTCATTGTAATTACAAGAGCGATTGACGATGAAACTACAATCCAAATCGCTACTTTCTTCATTTTATCATCTACCTATACTGTTAATGAAATCATATGTTTATTATTAATATATTATACTTTTGTTAAGTTAATATTATTATAAAATATATCTTTTTACAAATATATGCAAAAAGGCAGCTATCTGCCTTTTTGTTTGTCTTTATCAGTTGATTTTTGTTTTTTTATTTCCAACTTTTAGTGGAAATTACGGATTTAAATATTGTAGTCGATAACACTCGTTATGCATTATCAATTCCAATTCATGGCGCTATTAACGAAGAAAACTGGAAATATAAATTTACCCTTTCAACATGCTTATCAGGATATTATTCGAAAAAAATATCAATCTTGATGTGATAATTTCATAAAAAACATTAAAATTAAATATGGAATCATACAATTATAAAAAGCAAAAGTACAACTTACTGCAAATGAAGTTGTACTTTTATACTTTTACACTTAATTATCCGCATCTGTTTGCGGAACTTTACGCATCACAAATAAACCTGCGATCAATAAGATCAACAACCCAGCAACACCCATCGTACTGCTATTGGTAACTTGGGTAATGACTCCAACCAACAATGTCCCCGTGAAAGAGGCACCTTTACCAAATATATCAAACAACCCAAAATATTCGTTGGAATTATCCTTAGGTACCAAACGTGCAAAATAACTACGAGACAAAGCTTGGATTCCTCCTTGGAACATTGCTACACATACTGCCAGAAACCAAAACTCCCATGCTTTATCTAATTGCAAAGCAAAGCAAACGATAAAGATATAACCTACGATCGATATATTGATCAGTTTGCGAGCTTTAAATTTTTCTGATAATTTACCAAAAATGATTGCAAATGGGAAGGCAATGATTTGCGTCAAAAGTAACGCTAACAATAATTGCGTTTCACTGATACCAACATCATAACCATAAGATGTAGCCATTTCAATTACCGTATAGACCCCATCGATATAGAAGAAATAAGCAATCAAGAAGTAAAAGACCGCTTTATTATTTTTAACTTTGATCAATGTTTGTTTTAAGCCTTTTAACACATCCATGAAGCTTTGCTTTTCCACTTCATGATTATAGTGAATCTGATGATAATTTTTCAGCAATGGTAAACTTAGACCAAACCACCACAAAGCAGTGATGATCAAAGCAATCATTACTGGTGTTTGACCATGCAAGCCAATTTTATCACCTAATAAAACAATGGCCATGGCCGCAACAAATGGAATACAGCTACCAATATAACCTAGTGCATATCCATAAGAAGAGACGATATGACTACGCTCATCACTTGTGATATCTGTCAACATCGAATCATAAAAAACATTAGCTGATTGATATCCGATCCTTGCAATCACAAAGATCACTACAAAGCTTAGCCAACTAAAAGCTAAACCTAAAGATGCGCAACCCAAACAACCCATCAATAAGAAAAATAAGAAATATTTTTTCTTCTTATCCTTTTCATCTGCCAATCGTCCTAAAGTTGGTCCTAAAAATGCCACGATCAAGGTCGATATCGATAATGAATATCCCCAAAAGGCTGTCGAATCTGCATCAGAAATTCCTGCGGAGCTACAGATGCTTTTAAAAAAGATCGGAATGATCGTTGATACCATCATGATAAAAGCTGAATTAGCCACATCATATAATATCCAATGTTTTTCTATTTTCGTTAGATTTTTCATAATTACTCCCCTAGATATAACTTTATTTTACACTATAATCATTAAGTTGTATCCCTGAAAATTACTTTTGTCGCTTTTTCTAGCAGATGATGTATAATTAGATACAGAGGTGAAATTATGCCAGCAGCAACGACTCATTATGAATTTGCCAAAGATGTCTATTTAAATTTACCTAATGACATCGTTGACCAAATAACTAATTTACATATGTTCTATTTGGGCTCTCAAGGACCAGATCTATTTTTCTTTAATAAAGGTGGAATCAGCAAATCTTCACTAAACACTTATGGAAACATGCTACATAACCAAAAAATCAGTGAAGTTATTAAGTATTTATTTGAACATAGCCAAGATGATCTTGATCTTTTAAGCTATACCTATGGCTATCTTTGCCATTACGCTCTTGATTCACTAGCACATCCACTAGTTTACTACATGTCTAGATATGGTATCGAAAAGCTCGAAAGTGAAAATATCAAACATTTTCGTATCGAAGCCATGATCGATCGTGAAGTTTTAAAAAGCAAAGATCGTGATATTACCAGTTACGATGTCTATCGTGCCCTTACGGTATCTAAATGTGATAATGTCAAGCTAGCAAATTTATATCATAACTTATTTAAAGACCTATTTGATGTCGAGCTTTCCTTCAATCAGCTACAACAGACCATCAAAGATTGTCCGTTCTATCTAAAATTATTAAAACCTAGTAATCTAAAATTTAAATTATTTAGCCAAATTGAAAAAACGATCAAGATCGATCACTTTGCTTCAGGCTTGATGCTGAACAACCAATTGAGCGAAGATGTTCTAAACCTTAAAAATCAACCTTGGTATAACATCTTTGCGCCGGAAATTACCAGCAATAAATCATTCTTCGAGCTTTATGATGAAGCCATCGTCAAAGCGGAAAAACTCATTAGTGACCCTAAAAATCTTAAATACCAACAATCAACTTTTGATGGTAAACCATTTAATATTGATTAAAGTCTGTAAAATGAATATTACAGACTTTTTTAATGCAAAACAAGCATGATTACTATCGATATTACTAGCAATATAACAAATTCTAACCTACTTGTCATCGACATGATATGCAGTTTCTTCAGCGTTTCATCCTTAAAGCATTTTATCAAACACTTATACAACTTAAAGCCTAAATATGCTCCTACCGTGTTACTGATAAGATCATTGATATCTGTAATGCCCATTCCAAACATTTGTAACATCTCAATACTTAAAGATAACAACAAACCTACTTTGATAACTCTTATTTCTTTAGCATAATAAGGATACATCATAGGCAAAAACAACCCTAAAGGAATAAATAAAAATACATTCAAACACATTTCTAGCCATTGTTGCCTAAATTCTAAAAAAGGGATAGCTATTAACGTAGGTGCAAAATTAGACAAAGGCTTAATTCCAGTCATGGTCCAAACGCCAAAAATATAAAACCAAAATATCAAAACTAGACACTTTCCCAAATTATCAATTTTAATATTTTGGAAATATAAATAACCAAAATACCCCAACAAGATCAATAGCATGATGAAATAATGACTAAAACTTAACATTAATATCTCGATAATGAACATTTTACAAACACTCCTTTTAATCACTATAGCAAATTTTTCTTAACCATTTCTTACTTTTTTTATACAATAAAAAAACACCTTGTAAAATGACATGTACCATAACAAGGTGTTTTTACTTACTTTTCTAAATCATGCTTGATCTGCGTCGTAGAAATTTCTGGGGTTCTTGGTAAATATACCACTTCGATTCCGTAATCTTTTAAATAATCAAATTTGCCCTTCCAATCATCACCCATGACAAAGACATCAACATGATATTCTTTGATATCTTGAACTTTTTGTTCCCAATTTTCTTCAGGAATGACCAGATCGACATAACGAATAGCTTCTAATAACTGTTTTCTTTGGGCGTAATTAAAATAACAAACCTTATTCTTTTCATTTAAGTTAAATTCATCGGTAGAAGTTGCTACGATAAGATAATCTCCCAATTCTTTGGCCCGACGTAATAAATTGATATGACCATAATGTAATAGATCATATGTTCCATATGTAATTACTCTTTTCATCTTTAGTTCCTTTATATGCTTTTTAATATGCGTGATAATTTTGGCATCAATTGCTGTTTACGTGAAATGATGTCTTTATCATAACCTGAATGATCATCAAACTTCGTTTCGATAACATCTGCCATGACATATGATAGTGGACCATAGAATACAAACAAGGTACCTTCTGCCAAGACATGAGTAAACATCATGACCATTAGATCACATTTTTTCTCAACTTGTTCTTTTTCGATCGTCTTTCTAAATTCAGGTAATAAAGCTTGTACTTGTTCTAAACGGTTGTAGTTGGTTTGCCCGATTGCCAAACGATATTCCCCGATATCATATAGCTTAAGGTCTCGATTTAAGATCTCATGTGCGCTAGCATCTTTTAACGATACGCTTGCTCCCAACATTTCTTTGGCATATTCTTCGATATCATCGATACCTGCACGTTTGGCCAACCAAGTTGCAGTATGTTTATCCAATTGGGTCGTGGTTGCACTTTTGAAATTTAAAGTATCGCTGATGATCGCACTCAACAAGATCCCGCTCATTTGCCAATCAGGCAATAAACCGTTTTCTTGATAAAGCATCGAAATGATCGTACAGGTACAGCCACATTTTTGATTACGATAAAAAATAGGATGATCGGTTTCGATATTACCAATATGATGATGATCGATGATTTCTTCGATCACGGCTTTATCGATATTATTGATTGCTTGGTTTTTAGCGCTATGATCAACAAGGATAAAACGTTTCTTACGATAATTTTGCAAGTGATAACGCGAAATCGCACCAAAAACATTACCTTCATAGTCTAAGACCGGATAGCTACGTACCCTACTTTTAGACATCTTTTGCGCTACATCTTCAACAAATTCATTGTCATGGAAACAAATGACATCCTTGGTCATGATCTTTTCAATACCAAATGACTCATTGACGACCTTCGCAACATTCATCGTATCTAAAGGCGTCGTAATGATCGCACAACCTGCGATCGAAGCTAGATGACGAATCGTTTGGCTAACAGGACGATCACAAGTAATGATCAAGCATTTAGCCCCTTTTTCGATCAAAAGCCTTTGTTTTTGCAAACCATCTGATAAGATGCAGATGCTGTCTTTAAAATCATCTAAAAAATCTTCATTTTGATTTAAGGTCACGATATACACCTTACCATTGGTCCTAAATTTATTCGGTACCACTTCGATGTTACCTTCAACCGTCTTGCAGATATCTGCTAAAGTTGCCGTTTTCATCAGATCATATAGTTCTTCTTCTGACATCAAGCGAACCAATGATAAATTTGTTGTAGATATGATACCTGCTAACTTCTTTTGCTTATCTAAGACAAACAAACTGCGATTTGCCGTGCTAAGCATCTTTTTCCACGCTTCATTCAACGTAGCATCGATATCGATCAAATTAGGAGCATCCATTTCGATATCTCGCAACTGGCTCCTTGCATCTTTTAACAACAACGGATTTTCTAAACCGAAACGCTTCAAGATATATTTGCTTTCTTCATTTAATGGTCCTAAACGACAAGCTAACGCTGGTTCTCCACATAATTTCTTTAAATTTGCGTACGCTAACGCTGAACAGATCGAATCACTATCGGGATTCTTATGTCCTACCACATATAAATAATCGTTCATTCTATCACCTACTTAACTATCGAAAAGTAATCATATTTTCTTGGGCTTCTATCAGGCGTTGGCTGATCATAATAGCCTATTGCTAGCGAACCTATGCAACTATATCCTTGAGGAACGCCCATTTTTTCTTTTAATAAATTATATCTTGAATCATTTAAGATTTCTTTGACCCCATGGATCCAACATGTTCCTAAACCAAGATCACAAGCTTGATACATCATATTGCTAGCAGCTAAGCTCGTGTCGATCAAAGGCGCAATATTATCATCTTTGGCAAACATTAGGATAACATGATTTGCCCCATAAAAGGAATCATTTTGCTCATCGATCATCGCCGCTAGTCCTAAGATGATCTCCTTATTATCCAAAAGGACAAAAAACCACGATTGCTGATTCATCGCGCTAGCGGCATAAGCAGCACTATCTAGCACTTTCAGCAATTTTGCTTCTTCAACTGGCTGATCGTTAAAGTTTCGAATGCTTCTTCTTTTGTTTAATAACGCTGTAAATTCCATTTTAGCTCCTAACGAGTCAAGATTTCATTACCATCTTCGGTAATCAAGATCATATGTTCAACTTGGGCGCTATCTTTACCATCTTGAGTATAAATGGTCCAACCATTTAAATTATCCATCACTACATGAGGTTTACCAGCATTGATCATTGGTTCGATCGTAAAGATCATCCCAGGAACCAGTAACATTCCCGTACCTTTTTTCCCGATATGTGATACAAAAGGATCCTCATGGAATTCTAAACCTACGCCATGACCCCCAAGCTCTCTAACAACGCTGCAGCCCTTGCTATGAGCATAACTAGCGATAGCTTCCCCAATATCGCCTACAAAGCCCCAAGGCTTAGCTGCCTCGATGCCTCGACGCAAGCACTCTTTGGTAATTTCCACTAATTCTTGACGTTTTGAAGAAACGTTGCCAATTTCAAACATTCTAGAAGCATCACTATAATAACCATCTAAGATCGTAGAGACATCAACATTGATGATATCACCATCTTTTAATTTGATCCTGCGACTTGGGATACCATGACATACTTCATCATTGATCGAAGTACAAACACTTTTAGGATATCCTTGATAATGCAAAGGTGCACAAATAGCCCCATGCTCTTTGGTAAAGCTGCTAACAAGATCATCTATTTCTTGGGTGCTCATGCCTACTTTGATATTTTGGGCAACATGATCTAAGACAGCCGTATTGATCTTGGCACTTTCTTTGATCTTGGCAATTTGTTCGGAGTTTTTCACAAGATCAGGACTAGGAACGATGTGTCCTAATCGGCGATATTCCTCGATCTTGTCTTTATATTTTTCATAGTAATCTATCATTTTATATTCCTCTTACTTTTTGGTCGTGCTTCCTAAGCCACCATTACGAATTTCTTGGACATCATCATCTTCCGTGATACCATAAGGCATGAAGATACCTTGCGTGATCGCTACACCTTGTTCAATGTTAAATACTTTATTTTCTTTGCTATCATTGGTGATTCGATGGAAGATATGTCCTTCATTATCTGAATAATAGTAATCGCTATCGATGATACCAACCGTATTATTCATTTGCAGACGAAACTTAAAGCCCCATGAACTACGCGGAAAGATACAAAATACCCAATCCTCGCTCATCTTGACCCTGATACCTGTAGGGAACTTTATTTGCTCATTTGGTTGCAAGCTAAAGCTGATTGGACTGTAGATATCATAGCCTGCACTGCCTTTAGTAGCTCTTTTAGGCAATTGGATCTTATCATAGATATCCTTGATTTCATCCATCGTAGCATCTGCAAAACAATCTTTATAATCTTTAGCAAATTGCTCAAAACTTACTTTTTCAAATTTTCCTACTCTAATCATAAAAT
>JALEMK010000173.1 GCA_022768265.1 Erysipelotrichaceae bacterium | reverse complement strand
TGGGGACATCGTATTCCAGTTTATTATCATAAGGACACCAATGAAATTTATTGTGAAGTTGATCCGCCAAAAGATATCGAAAATTATGTTCAGGATGAAGATGTCTTAGATACTTGGTTCTCAAGTGCTCTATGGCCATTTTCAACCTTAGGATGGCCAAATGATACCGAAGATCTACAACGTTATTATCCAACCAATACGATGGTCACAGGATATGATATCATCTTCTTCTGGGTTGCTAGAATGGCTTTCCAAGCTCGTCATTTCACTAATAGTTATCCATTTAAAGATTGTTTGATCCATGGTTTGATCCGTGATGCTCAAGGGCGTAAAATGTCTAAGACCTTAGGAAATGGTATCGATCCAATGGATGTCATTGCTAAATATGGGGTAGATTCTTTACGTTTCTTCTTGACGACTAATTCAACCCCAGGTCAAGATATGCGTTTCATCGAAGAAAAAGTTGAGGCAAGCTGGAATTTTATCAATAAGATCTGGAATGCTGCTCGTTTCACTTTGATGAATCTAAGCGATGATATCAATGGCGATTCGATCAATCAATATCAGCTTTCTAATATCGATAAGTGGATCTTAGATCGTTATAATAAAACCCTTAACAATATCAATACCAATATGGAAAAATATGAATTTGCACTTGTTGGTAATGAATTATATAGTTTTGTTTGGGATGATTTCTGTAGTTGGTATATTGAATTAGCTAAAGCTAATCTTAACAGCGATGATGAAAATATCAAAAGTGGTACAAAAGCTACTTTATATTTTGTCCTAAGCGCTATTTTAAGGATGTTAAGTCCATTTATGCCTTTTGTTACCGAAGAGCTATATCAAGCTTTACCTAATAGCCTAGAAAGCATCAATCTAGAAAGCTGGCCACAAGAAGTAGCAGATATTCCATCACAAGATGAAGTAGCACAATTGATTTCGATCATCAAGACCATTCGTGAACTTAAGGTAGAGAATAATCTTAAACCAAGTTTCCCATTAGCTATCATGGTTCAAGACAACCAAGAAAATACAGTTTCTTTAGATGAACAGTTCCAAAGCATCTTAGCTAAGATGGTCAAATGTGAGATCGTTAGCGAAATTCCAACTGAAAAAACCATTAGACCGATCGTTGGAGGCTTTATCAGCGTAGCAAGCAATGCTTTATGCAACGTTGAAGAAGAACTAGCGAAATTTGCGAAGGAAAAGATCCGTTTAGAAGCTGAGATCAAACGAAGCAATGGTATGTTAGCTAATGAACGTTTCTTAGCTAAAGCGCCACAAGCTAAAGTAGATGAAGAAAAAGCGAAATTAGCAAATTATGAAAATCAATATGCGCTAGTCATCAAACGTTTAGAAGAATTGAAAAATAGATAAAACTGTACGTAAGTACAGTTTTACTGTTTAAAGGAGGCTTTTTATGCAAGTAATTATATTAACTTTTTTCGCAAGTGTTATTCCTACGCTTTTAGGCGGCATGCTAGGTTTTAAAGCTGCTAAAAATTCGATCAGCTTAGCATATTTATTAAGTTTAAGCAGTGGCTTGATGCTAGCTATGGTAGCTTTTGATTTCATGGTGCACAGCCTTCATGAGCAAAATGTTTTTGTTAGCAGCTTTATCATTCTTTTGACCATTGCCATCATGTTGCTGATCGAAGCTAAATTTCATCATCATGATATCGATACCAAACATGATCTAAACGATTTTCATCATCACCATCTAGAACATATCGAAAAGACTAATCTGATCAAGACCAGCTTATTGATGACTTTTAGCGTTGCCATCCATAATTTTCCTGAAGGCTTGGCGATTGGTACTTCTTTTATTACCAATCCGCAAACGGCAGTTATTCTAGCTATCTTGCTTTTTATCCATAACGTTCCAGAGGGGATGGGGATGATCGTACCATTGATCAAAGCAAAGGTTTCAAAGCTCAAAGCTTTAATGATCATCGGTTTATCGGGTATTTCTACCATCGTTGGAGCTTTTTTAGGCTATAGTTTAAAACGGGTAGCAGAAAATTGGGTGTCTGTAGGTCTAAGCATAGCTAGTGGCTGCATGTTGTATGTTATATTCTTTGAATTGATACCCCAGGTCCAAATGAATGATCATAGCAAAAAACATTTATTGATCATGATCATTGGCTTTATTTTAGGCTTTATTTTGCTAGAAACAGGGCATATGCATTAGCTTTTGGAAATATCAAACGTTAAAATTTTCATTTACATTTATTGAAAACGATTACATTTTTATATTTACCAAACTAAAAGTTGGTGTTATAATCATCATAGTGAAATTAAGGAGGAAAATATGAACAATAAGAAATTTGTTTATAATTTTACTGAAGGAAACGGCAAGATGCGTGAGCTTCTTGGGGGAAAGGGAGCTAACCTTGCTGAAATGACATCTTTAGGGATGCCTGTTCCTAACGGCTTTACTGTAACTACGGAAGCATGTAATCAGTATTATGAAGATGGTCAAACCATCAATGATGATATCAAAAAGGAAATTTTTGAACACGTTGCTCATCTAGAAGAAGTATCTGGTAAAAAACTAGGTAGCAAAGAAAACCCATTATTAGTATCAGTAAGAAGTGGGGCTCGTGCTAGTATGCCAGGTATGATGGATACGATCTTAAATTTAGGGATCAATGATGATGTGGTAGAAGTAATCGCTAATCGTACAAATAATCCACGCTTTGCTTATGATAGCTATCGTCGCTTCATTCAAATGTTTGCCGATGTTGTTATGGGCTTACCTAAGAGTCGTTTTGAAGAAATTATTGATGAGATCAAAGAAAAGAAAAATGTTAAATTAGATACCGAGCTTGATGCAGAAGATCTAAAAGAAATGGTAGAACAATTCAAACAATTCTACCGTGATAACT
>JALEMK010000164.1 GCA_022768265.1 Erysipelotrichaceae bacterium | reverse complement strand
TCGTAAATTTATCTTAGATAGCGTAAAACATTGGATGAAAGTTTACGGTATCGATGGCTTCCGTTTTGATTTGATGGGCATCATTGATATCGATACGATGAATGCAGTGTTAAAAACGGTCAAAGCGATCAATGTGAATGGCATGGTGTATGGGGAAGGCTGGAATATGCCTACAGCTTTGGATGATGGGCAAAAAGCCAGCTTGTTAAACAATGATAAGATGCCTGGGATCGCGCATTTCAACGATTATTTTCGTGATGTTGTCAAGGGAAAGACCAGCGATGATGAAAGATATGATCAAGGTTATCTGACGGGTAATTTGTTTAAGATCAGGGAAATGGAGTCCGCGCTGATTGCTAATGCGGCAATGGCTCAAGGCTATGACTATATATATGTTGATCCCAATCATAGCATTAGCTATGTTGAATGCCATGATAATTGTACAAGCTGGGATAAGATGAAAGACTGTTGTAAAGATGCGGTAAGAGAAGTGCGCATCCAAAAGCATAAAATGATGATTGCAGCCGTAATGTTTGCGCAAGGAGTACCTTTTATCCATAGCGGTCAAGAATTTTGTCGTACCAAGCTTCAATATAGCAATACCTATAATAAACCCGATACGATCAATGGAATCGATTGGGCCAGACGTTGTGCTTTCAACGATGTCGTGGAATATACTAAAGCCTGCATCAAGGTGCGAAAAAAATATCAAGCTTTTAAATTAAATACGATGCAAGAGATCATAGCTAGCGTCAGGTTTAATGTTGTTGATAATGCGGTTTTAGAATATACGATCAATTGTTGGGATGAAAAAAACCAGGTGGGAGAAGTAAAGGTGATCTTTAATCCTACCGAAACCCAAAAATATCTTAGTTATGAAAATGACTTAACTTTGGTCTTAGATGATCAAGGCTTGGTAGAACAACCGCTTTTGACAAGGGTAGCTATCGTTAAACCGTATAGTTGCATGGTCTTGGTGCGTTAAACTTTCATAGATTGAAAATATTTTCAGAAGTTATAAGTTTAAAAAGAAGGTAAAAAGGCCTTCTTTTTTAGTGTTATGATAGTTAAACGTTTACACATGTGAGAAAAAAATTTACATAAAAATGTAAGAAAATGTGAAAATAATATTGACAAAAACTTTCATGGTGGTATACTAATGATATTTAAAAAAGGGGGAAACCATATGAAGAAAATTAAAAAGGTGTTATGTTTGCTCTTGTGTTTGTTGTTGATGGTAGGATGTTCATCAGGAGGAAATGAACAAGGACAAACATCGAGTGGTTCAACAGGTGGTGAATCTGTTGTAAGAGTTGCACAAGATACTGATCTATCTACGATGGATCACCATATCGCTACAGATGCTACATCATTTATTGCTCAATCGATGATGTTTTCAGGTTTGACAGCACTGGATAAAAATAATCAGCCAGTTCCTGAATTAGCAAAGTCGTGGGATGTGAGTGAGGATGGTTTGGTTTATACCTTCCATTTAGTAGATGCTAAATGGGCTGATGGAACACCTGTTACAGCTAATGACTTCGTATATGCATGGCAAAGGTTAGCTAACCCTGATACGGCTAGTGAATACGCTTTTATCTTAAGTACGATCAATTTAGTGAATGCTGATAAAGTTACAGCAGGTGAATTACCAGTTGATCAATTAGGAGTTAAGGCCGTAGATGATAAGACGTTCGAAGTTACATTAGATCTTCCTTGTAACTACTTATTAAGTTTGATGGCTTTCCCATCTTTCTTCCCAATGAATCAAGCTTTCACGGAAGCTCAAGGTGATCAATATTCTTTAAGTCCTGCTAATTTATTAGCTTGTGGTCCATATGTAATGGAAAGTTGGACACCTGGTAACTCTTGGGTATTCGTAAAAAATGATCAATATTTCAAGGCTGATGAAATCACCACTGAAAAAGTTGAATTCAAATTTATCCAAGATACTCAATCAGCAATGCTTGAATACCAATCTGGTAACTTAGATGTTGTTAAGCTAATGGGTGAACAAGTTGCTGCTTACCAACAAGATCCAGAATTTACTAATCGTTTAGAAGGTTACTTATGGTATTTATCTATTAACTTTACTAATGAAAAATTCCAAAATGATAACTTACGTAAAGCTTTAGCGTTAGCAGTTGATCGTGAAACGATCGCAACCAATGTCTTGAAAGATGGTTCTATCGCTGCTGAAGGTTTAGTGCCAGTT
The DNA here is from genome assembly GCA_022768265.1 of Erysipelotrichaceae bacterium. GTDB lineage: Bacteria > Bacillota_I > Bacilli_A > Erysipelotrichales > Erysipelotrichaceae > JALEVB01. The sequence goes on along the minus strand of JALEMK010000164.1, from coordinate 2,933 downwards.
GCCTTATCTTCTGATAGCAATGGTGTTGACTTTAGAGAAAGCGCTGGCTTATTAACAAGCTATGATCCAGCTGAAGCTGCTAAGTACTATGAAAAAGCTAAAGAAGAATTAGGTGGCGATGTAACGATCGATCTATTATTTGAAGATACTGAAGCATCTAAAGCTGTTGCAGAATACATTCAAAATAACTGGGAAACAAATTTACCTGGTTTGACCGTTACTTTAAATTCTAAGCCTAAGAAGACCCGTTTGGATCTAATGAGAAGTCAAGACTACGAAGTAGGCTTAACTAGATGGGGTCCAGACTACGCAGATCCACAAACTTATTTAGATTTGTTTATTTCTGATAACTTATCAAATAACGTAGGTCGATATAAGAATGCTGATTACGATGCAAAAGTTATTGCTGGTACCGCTGGTGAAGATGCCGCTAACCCAGAAGCACGTTGGCAAGATTTTATCGATGCTGAAAAGATTATCGTTGATACAGTTGGGGTGATTCCGGTATATCAAAACGGTGGTGCTTACATGATTAAATCTAATGTCAAAGGCATCGAATTCCACTCAGCTGGTGTTGATAGCTACCGTAATATTACTGTTGAATAACAACAAAGAACATAGCAGTGAATTATGATTTGCTGCTATGTTTTATTTAAAGAAAGGGGTATATATGGGAAAATATATAACTAAGCGTGTTTTGATTGCCATCTTTACTTTACTGGTCATATTGTTTGTTTTATTTGTGATGTTAGATAAGATGCCGGGTTCACCATTTAACGATGAAAAGTTAACAGCCGATCAATTAGCGCTTTTAAATGCTAAATATGGTTTAGATCAACCATTTTTGATACGTTTTGTGAATTATGTCAAATGTATTATACAATTTGATTTTGGGGTATCCTATAGCATTCAAAAGAACTTAGCAGTTAGTTCGATGCTTGCAACTAGATTACCTATTTCCATCCAAATTGGTTTCCAAGCAATGGTCTTAGGAACGATCGTAGGGATGCTTTTGGGGATCGTAGCGGCTTTAAAGCGAAATACTTGGATCGATACCTTGTGTACGGCAATTTCCGTTTTAGGAGTTAGTGTTCCAAGTTATGTAATTGCTTTAGGCTTAGCGTATTTTGTGGGCTTTAAGCTTGGTTGGTTCCCGATCCTTTATAATGCCAGCAAACCATTTATATCAACGATCATGCCAACGATTGCTTTAAGTCTTTCACCTATTGCCAATATTGCGCGTTTTACTCGTAGCGAAATGATCGAAGTGCTTAATTCTGATTATGTTTTATTGGCACAATCTAAAGGAATCAAACAATATAAATTGATCATCAACCATGTTTTAAGGAATACATTGATTTCGATCATTACCATCATGGGGCCATTGTTAGTTGGTTTGTTGACTGGTTCAATGGTCGTCGAAAAGATCTTTAGTATACCAGGGCTGGGATATTTGATGGTCCAAGCTATTCAAAACAATGATTATAATGTCGTAATGGCTTGTGCTTTTATTTATAGTTTCTTATATATCTTCGTTATGTTGATCGTTGATATCTTATATGGTGTTATCGATCCACGAATCAGAGTAGCAAAGGAGGGAGCATGATATGAGCGTAAATGATAAATTAAGTAATGATCGATATGGAGAATATCAATTTAGCGCAGATGATTTTACCTTTGCATATGATGAAAATGAAAAGATCATTGATAAAAGCTATACCGCTAGCAGTTATTTACATGATGTTTTGCATGCTTTCTTAAAAAATAAAGGTGCCGTTATAGGTTTTATCGTTATCATCATCATTGCTATCTTAGCGATCGTTGGTCCGATGGTTAGCGAACATACTTATAAATCGATCATCATCGAACATGCTAGCTTGGTTCCCCGTATTCCTTTCTTAGAAAACTTTGGGATCTTTGATGGGGTTTATAAAGGAACCAATCAATACCTAACCAAAGGTTTTGAGGATATTTATTACTGGTTTGGTAGCGATCCGCAAGGACGTGATATCTGGACCAGAGTATGGGAAGGTACACGCATTTCCTTACTTATTGCATTGACGGCCGTTTGTATCGATATCTTTATCGGAATGATCTATGGCTTGATCTCGGGGTATTTTGGGGGCAAGGTTGATATGGTCATGCAGCGTTTTGCCGAAATCTTAAATGGTATCCCAACCTTGGTTGTTGTTACCTTATTAGGTTTAGTATTGCCGCGTGGGGTTACATCGATCATATTTGCTTTGATGATCACGGGGTGGATCGGCATGAGCAGGATTGCTAGAGCCCAAGTCTTAAAATTAAAAGAACAAGAATTTATCTTAGCGAGCAAGACCTTAGGTGCTCAGCATTTTAGGATCATCTTCAAAGATATCCTACCAAATATTTTTGGTCAGATCATCATCATGAGCATGTTTAGCATTCCTAATGCCATCTTTACCGAGGCTTTCTTATCATTTGTTGGTTTAGGGGTGCCAGCACCAATGGCTTCCTTAGGATCATTGATCTCAGAAGGATATAAGTCTTTGACTACTTTCCCTCATGTCATCGTGGCGCCAATCGTGGTATTGGCATTATTGATGTTAAGCTTTAACTTATTTGCCGATGGTTTAAGAGATGCCTTTGATCCAAAGATGAAACAAATGTAAGGAGGATATGATCATGAGCGAAAAGAAAGAAAAAAAAGATCGCGTATTATCGATTCGTGATTTAGATATTTCCTTTGATACTTCTAATGGTGTGGTCAAAGCTATTCGAGGCGTCCGTTTAGATTTATTCAAAGGGGAAACGATTGCAATCGTTGGGGAATCTGGTAGTGGTAAAAGCGTTACAGTTAAAGCTATCATGGGGATCTTGGCTAGTAATGGTCATATTGATAAGGGTTCGATCACTTATTTTGAAAATGGCGAAGCGTATGATCTAGTGAAGATGAA
>JALEMK010000122.1 GCA_022768265.1 Erysipelotrichaceae bacterium | reverse complement strand
TATCTGGTCATGTTTAAACCACGATGGACCTCCATTGCCATGGGTAATGCTTGTAGTGAGCTTAAAGCTAAAGCTACTTATGTAACAGCTAAAAATGTCGATGATGGCATCTATCAAGCTTGTGAAAAATTTGGATGGTTCAAACAAATTTGATAAAGATTTATGAAGGAGATAGACAATGAAGATCGTAGGGATAAGTTGTAATCTAGGAGTATCTTTAAAACAAAGCGTTCATAAAGTAAACGCTAATTATATCAAAGCTTTGGAAAAAGCAGGTTGTGCCGTCGTGATCATTCCTCAAGTCGAGGAAGCAATCTTAAATGGTATCGTGGATCATTTAGACGGCATCGTTTTTACTGGTGGTGATGATATCGATCCAGAATTTTATCATGAAGAAAAAAGCAAGTATGTTAAAAAGGTCGATCTTAATCGGGATCATTATGAATTTGCTTTATTGAAAAGGGCGATCAAACGTAAATTGCCCGTGTTGGGGATTTGTCGAGGTTGTCAATTGATCAATGTTTATTTAGGTGGTAGCTTATATCAAGATTGCCGTCTATGTCCTTCCAATACCTTAAATCATAAAACGCCTGCTAATAAAGCAGCAACGATGCATAATATCGTCATCCGTAATGATTCTTTCTTGGAAGATATCTTAGGAGAGGTAGCTATCGTAAATAGCTATCATCATCAAGCTATCAATAAAGTAGGCAAAGATCTGCTGAAGATTGCTTTAAGCAATGATGGGATCGTCGAAGGAATCCAACATAAATATTTACCAATCGTAGGATTACAATTTCATCCAGAAAAAAATATCGAAGAAGATCATAAGATGCAGATGATCTTTAATAAATGGGTCAAGGAGCTATGAAAATGAAGTACGTCATAAAAAATGTTAATTTATATCAAGGAAAGATCGATTCGCAGATTCAGCCCCATAGCAATGTTTATTTTGAAGATGGGATCATCGTCAAGATCGATCAAGCTTTGGAAGTAGCAGCCAACTATCAGGTCATTGATGGTACCGATAAATATTTATTGCCAGGTTTGATCAATCTTCATGTTCATTTATTTGGCAGTGGCAAGCCTAGCAAGGTCTTAGGTGGTCAAAGCCAGCTGCAGCAAATGATCATCAAAGCAGCATCAACGAAAGTTGGCACAAAAGTTTTAGATCGGATCTTGGTGAAAAATGTTCAAGATGCCTTAAAAAGCGGTGTTACCACTATCCGTAGCGTCGGCGACTTTTTTTACCGTGATGTAGCGCTTCGTGATCGGATCAAAAAAGGTGAGATCAGCGGACCAGATTTGATCGTTAGCGGACCAGCTATTACTGTTAGCGGAGGCCATGGTGATAAGACTTTTGCCATCACGGGAAATACACAGGAAGAACTAATTGCCTGTGTTAACCAAAATGTTGAGCAAGGCGTAGATCTGATCAAGATCTGTATTACTGGTGGGGTCATGGATGCTAAGGTCAAAGGTGAGCCTGGTGAGGTCAAGATGAGTTATGAACAAGCTAAATGGGTTTGTGATGCAGCTCATGAAAAGGGCATGATCGTAGCTAGCCATACCGAAAGTCCTAAAGGGGTAGAAATTGCCGTAGATGCAGGGGTTGATACGATCGAACATGGTTCATTGTTTGATGAAAAGATCGCGCATAAATGCAAGGTGCAAAATACAGCTTTTGTCTGTACCTTGTCGCCAGCTTTGCCATTGGCTAACTTTAGTCCCAGCTTAACTAAGCTTGATGAATTATGTGTATATAACTCTAAGGTCGTATTAGAAAATATGATCGATGGGGTTCGTAAGGCGCTGGGGTGTTATATTCCAGTAGGCTTGGGAACTGATGCTAGTTGTCCTTATGCGACCCAATATAATATGTGGCGAGAAGTGTGTTATTTCGCTAAATATTTAAATGTTTCAAATTCTTTTGCCTTATATACCGCAACATTGCAAAATGCCATCATCTTAAAGATGGAAGATAAGATCGGCAGCATTGAAGTGGGTAAACATGCAGATATGTTCATGGTCAAAAATGATCCATTACAAGATCTAAAAGCCTTGAAAGATGTGGAACTGGTGGTTGCCAAAGGTAAGATCATCGATCAATGCCATATCGATAAAAATGCAGATATCGAACAAGCATTAGATACATTGCTATAAAAAAAGCTAAGGTATCAAACCTTAGCTCTCACATATATAATTATAACATAAAAAATTTTTTTAAAATAGACTTGTTGTTAAAGTAAACTATAGTATTATATAAGTACAAAGAATAAATGATCTTCACTGGAGGAATACATTATGAAAGAGGTACTACTAGAATTTTAAGAAGACGCTTCTATTTCGTAGGTAGATACAAATAGGAGCGGATATAAAGATAATTAGCTGACATGCTCCACAAATGAATGGCTGATGATAAGCGATTCTTAGTATCAAATTTATATAGATAAGGCTAATGTTCTTTATATAACAATGTGGCAAAATATAGAAAGTAAAAGTCTACATGAGGATAGACCAATGGGACATTTAGTTAAATAACACTAATTATTTTATTAATTTTAGATATTAGTGATTTTTTCACAACAAAAAATCACCTCCTTTCTTATTCAAGAGTATAAAAAAAGAAACAGTTCATATATGGACTGTTTCTTTAATTATGAGCAATCTTTAATAAGATGACAGCGATGATGCTTAAGGAGATCTGCGTGATCAAGATGCTGATCCATACACCATTTAACTGCCATAATAAAGGTAGGACATAGGCACAGATCAAGACAAGGATGGGTTCAAGATAAATTAATAAGTAAGCATATTTATCATGTTTTGCCGCATAGAAGTAGGCGGTGATGGTCTTGGTTATGCCCATGAAGATACAAGTATAGGCAAACCATGGTAAGATTTGGCTAGAATCACTAGCCACTAGCTGGCTACTGCCAAATAGCCAAGGGAATAGTTCTTTCTCTTTGATCAAGAAGATCGTTAAGGTCAAGCCAAAGATCACGCAAAAAGCTAAGGCCATCCGTAGGTATTTTTGAGCTTCATCATTTTTTTGCAGCCCGATTGCTCGACTGATCATCGGTTGGATACCTTCTCCGATTCCTTGCATCAATAATTGGGCAATATAATATACATAACTGATCAAGGCATAGATTGCTAGCGCATGATCTTGGCCATAATAAGCTAATTGACGATTCATGATCACGATGATGACATTGGCACAAATGCTGATACCAAAAGGGGATATTCCGGTCTTGATGATCTGCTTGCAAATATCAAAGTCCAATCTAAGCTTGATAAAATGCAATAAATAGCCCTTTTTTTGTAGATATAGCAATAAGATGAAAGCCGTCAAGGCTTGTGAGATGATGGTAGCCAACGCAGCACCGCTCAAACCAAGATTTAAAGGAAAGATTGCTAGATAATCGAGGATGATATTAGCGATGCAGCCTGTACACATAGCAAACATGGCCATCAGCTGTCCTTCAAAATTTCGGACCAAAGGGCTAAGTGCTGTCCCAAACATATTAAATATGATCCCAAAGATCACGGTTTGCACATAAGCTTGGGCATAAGGCATGATCTGTGGGCTAGCTTTAAAAAACAGTAATAATGATTTGAAAAAAACCTGAAAGCCGATCATGCAGCAAAGGCTAAACCCCATCAGCAATAAGAAACAGTTGCCTAAGATCAAAGCTTGCTTATCAGGATCATTTTTATATAAAGATATCATGACCCCACCACCCATACCTACGCCAATACCTAAGGCGAAGATCAATGCCGGGATCGGATAAGCAATGTTAATGGCTGCTAAACCAACATCACCGATCTTTTGACCAATGAAAAGCCCATCGATGATCACGAAGATACCACTAAAAGTTAAAGCCAACATCGTTGGCAAGACATGTTTATAAAAGTTTCTAATCATGAGAGTAGTATAACATATTTACCATGATTTTTCATGGGTAAATAGTTGACACTAACTTAAAACAATGCTAGCATAACAATGATTTAAAAAGAGGTAACAATAGTGACATTAGATAAAGGAAAGATCAATCATAGCTATAGAGTAGTAGCTATTGAGCTAGATGATAAGATAACTAAGCATTTGCAAGCAATCGGGATGACCAATAATGTGGTGGTCACTGTTTTAAATAATAAACATCAAGGAACGATCATCATCAAGGTAAGACAAGTTCGCTATGCTTTAGGGATGCATATCAGTAAAAAAATCGAGGTGGAACCATGTCTAGAAGCTTAAGAATTGGCTTCATCGGAAACCCTAACTGTGGGAAAACAACGCTCTTTAATGCTTTTACGGGAGCTAATCTAAAGGTAGCTAACTGGCCAGGGGTTACGGTTGAGAAAAAAGAAGGGCAATATACTTATCAAAATATCACCCATACCTTGATCGATCTACCTGGGACATATAGCTTGACTTCATATACGATGGAAGAAATCGTTGCTCGTGATTATATCATCAGCGATGAGGTAGATGTTTTGGTAAATGTCGTAGATGCTTCTAATTTAGAGCGTAATTTATATTTGACCCTACAGCTGTTGGAATTGAATAAACCAATGGTCATTGCTTTGAACATGATGGATATCGTTGCTAAGCGAAAGATGGAAATCGATATGCATCGTTTGCCAGAGATGCTAGGGGTACCAGTTGTGAGCGTTTGTGCGCGTAAACGGCAAGGGTTGCAAAGCTTGATGCATGCCGTCATTCATCATCAAGATCAAATTGTCACTGATCCTTTGATCCATGAACATGATTCGATCAGCAAGCATCGTCATGATCATCATGCTGAATTTGCGATGGTCTATCAAGATAAGATGGAAGATCTGATCGATGATGTTAGTGATAAATTGCATCAGCAATATCCCAATATCAGCAATTTACGTTATCATGCAATAAAATATTTAGAAAATGACCAAGCCATTAGGAAACAATATCCTATCGCGATGGAAGTAGCAAACTACGAAAGTACGATCATCAATGAAAAATATGATTTTATCGAAGAAATCGTTAAGGAATGTTTGATCAATAAAGAGAAAGTAGCGGAATTTACAGATCGCATCGATCGGATGCTGACGCACCGTTTTTGGGGCATCATCTGGTTTTTGATCATCATGGCCTTCGTGTTCTTTTTGACCTTTACGATCGGTGATTTTTTCAGTGGTTATGTTGAACAATTTATTTCTTTGCTTAGTGAAGATTTAAATGATTTATTGACGAAGCTGCAAGTAGCTTCGATAATTAGATATTTGATCTTAGATGGTATCATTGCAGGGGTTGGAGGCATCATCGCCTTTTTGCCTAATATCATCATCTTATTTTTTGCTTTGGCGATCTTGGAAGATAGTGGCTATATGTCAAGGGTTGCCTATGTCATGGATGATATCATGAGTTCCTTAGGTTTATCTGGGCGCTCATTCATTCCGTTGTTGTTGGGCTTTGGCTGTAGCGTACCAGCAATCATGGCTAGTCGTTCGTTAGAAAGTAAAAAAGATCGTTTGAAGACCATGTTGATCACTCCTTTTATGTCATGCAGTGCGCGCTTACCGATCTATATCTTATTTTCGCATATGTTTTTTGGTAAATACGCTATGATCGCAGCTTATTCAATGTATCTTTTAGGGTTGATCGTGGCGATTGCGGTCGCGTTTTTATGGCATCTGTTTGATCGTAAAAGCCATGATAATCCATTGTTGATCGAATTGCCAGAATATAAATTACCAAGTGCTCGTACAGTTTATATTTATGTATATGAAAAGGTCATTGACTTTTTATCTAAGGCAGGTACTACGATCTTTATTGCTAGTATCGTGATGTGGATCTTATTGAATTTCTCTTTCAATGGTTATACGACGGATATGACAACTAGCTTTGCGGCGATGATCGGTAAACAAATCGTTTGGTTATTTGCACCGATCGGCTTAGGTTTTTGGCAGATCGTCGTGGCGATCATTGCTGGTATCAGTGCAAAAGAAGTGGTCGTTAGCAGCAGTGCAGTGTTATTTTCCATCGCGAATATCAATTCAGTCCAGGGAATGGAAATGATGCAAGCTAGCTTGCAGGCAATCGGCTTTACCGCTTTGAATGCTTATTGTTTGATGGTCTTTTGTTTATTGTATGTACCATGTTTTGGTACGATCATGACGATAAAAAAAGAAAGTGAAAGTTGGCGATATACCTTAGCAGTCGTGATGTTTCAATTGGTCGTTGCGTGGGTCGTAACCTTTGTTGTTTATCAAATTGGTTCCTTGATTTTATAATGAAAACATTTTCATAAAAATCTTGCAAAATTATTTACACAAAGTTGTTGACAAATATAAAACCAGCTATTATAGTATTTATTAAATTCTAAGAACAAAAGAGTATTTTGATCAAACCTTCAGCGAGTTTAGGAATGGTGAAAGCTAAACAGGTCAATGTTCAAAAGAACCGCATTTGGGAGAAGTTTATCTGAAAGTAGTAGGGTAAAACGTTGTTGGCGTTAACAAGTTGAGGTGGTCAAAATATCTTTTTGACAATTAGAGTGGTACCGCGATCATAAGTCGTCTCTTTTGATAGAGACGGCTTTTTTTATAGGGGGGATATTTATGGAAAGTAGTGGCCGACGATGAATATGAAAACCATTAAAAAATTAACTAATAGAAAGAAGAGGAAGAATGAAATGAAAAAACTATTTATGACAATTTTAGTAATGATGATGCTTGTAGGCTGCGCATCTACCGAAACAGTGGATCTATCAGCAAATACCCCTAATCCTACTAAGGAAACAACTACGGCAACAACTGACCGTTTAGAACAAATTAAGCAAAATGGTAAATTGGTCGTTGCGACCTCACCAGACTATGCTCCATTAGAGTTTATCGATACCTCTAAATCTGGACAAGATCAATATGTGGGTAGTGACATGGCTTTAGCTAGACATATTGCTCAACAATTAGGGGTTGAATTAGAAATCAAAGCAATGGATTTTGGAATGGTCTTAAGTTCAGTAGATCTTGGACAAGTTGATCTAGCGATTGCCGGTCTTGGTTATGAACCAGAAAGACAAAACAACTTTGAAATGTCTATTGGTTATAATCAAGAAGGTGAATCGGGTTGCCAAGGATTGATGGTCAAGGCAGATGAATATGATCAATATCAAAGCTTAGATGATTTCGCAGATAAAAAGATCATTGCTCAATCAGGATCTTTGCAAGAAGGATATGTTAAATCACAATTGCCGGAAGCTGAATTACAATTAGTATCAACCTTAGATCTAGCAGTAATGAGCTTATTAAGTGATAAAGTTGATGCTTTTGCATGCAGTTGTGACCAAATGAAAGCATATGAAAAGAATTATAGTGATATCAAGATGAGCAGCGTAGAATTTGATACTACTGCAGGAAGCGAATATGCTGGAAACATCGTATTGATCCAAAAAGGTCAAGAAAATTTATTAAATGAAGTAAATGCAATCATTGAAGAAGTAAATGAACAAGGTTTATATGAAAATTGGAGCAAAGAAGCTAAAGAACTAGCTAAAGATTTAGGATTGGAGTTTGAAGAATAGTCATGGGAAGCAGTCAAACAATACTTGAAGTATTTATCAATAACTATCAGCTATTTTTTCAAGGGTTGATGGGAACCTTACAATTAGCTTTTATCACCGTATTATTTGGCACCATTTTAGGATCATTGATCGCTTTTATTAGATTATCTAATTCTAAGATCTTAAATTTCATCGTAGGAGCTTATGTTGAGATCATTCGTGGAACTCCGATCTTGGTACAATTATATATCTTCTATTTATTCTTACCGATGACATTTAGTGCTTTAAGCAATGTTAGTGAATATTGGTTTGTAGTTGGTGCCTTGATCATGAACAGCAGTGCTTATGTATCAGAAATCATCAGAGCAGGGATTCAAGCTGTCGATCATGGGCAAAGCGAAGCAGCAAGATCATTAGGGATGTCTAAAAAGAATACGATGCTAAGGATCGTTTTGCCGCAAGCCATCAAAAATATCCTACCAGCACTTGGTAATGAATTCATCATGATGATCAAAGAAACTTCTTTGGCATCTGTATTTTTCATCAACGAATTGATGTGTACGCAAAAGATCTTGCAAAGTTCTCAATTCTTGGTATGGCAACCATTATTTATCGTTGCAGCAATTTATTTTGTTGTTACCTATGGTTTGAATCAGTTAGTTAAATTATTAGAAAGAAGGTTGAGCGTCAGTGACTAGTGAAGTAATCATCAAAGTTGAAAATCTTGTTAAAAATTTTGGCTCTTTACAAGTTTTAAAAGGAATCAATGAAGAAATACATCAAGGCGAGGTCGTAAGCATCATTGGCCCAAGTGGATCAGGGAAATCAACTTTTATTCGCTGCCTTAATCTATTAGAAAAACCTACAAGCGGCAAGATCATCTTTGAAGGTGTAGATATCAACAGCAAAGGGATTAATTTAGATAAGCACCGTCAAAAGATCGGGATGGTATTCCAACATTTTAATGTTTTCCCTCATTTGACCGTTTTAGAAAATATAACTCTAGCGCCAATGTTAGAAAAAAAGGTTGAGAAAGCCAAAGCCCAACAAAAAGCGCTAGAATTATTAAAGATGGTAGGTCTAGAAGATAAAAAAGATGAGTATCCACGTAAACTATCTGGTGGGCAAAAACAAAGATTAGCCATTGTTAGAGCGATGGCCATGGAACCAGATGTCATGTTATTTGATGAACCGACTAGTGCATTGGATCCCGAAATGGTTAAAGAAGTATTGAATGTAATTAAAAAATTGGCGGATGATGGCATGACCTGTGTCATCGTTACCCATGAAATGGGCTTTGCGAAAACGATCAGTGACCGTGTGATCTTCATGGATGATGGTATCGTGCAAGAAAGTGGTACTCCTGAAGCAGTCTTTGATCATCCACAAAATCCAAGAACGATTGAATTTTTAGGTAAGGTGCTATGATGAAAACAACTTTTGAATACGATCATTATTATGATTATGCGACGATCAAAGAAAATTGCTTATACTTTGCAAAAAGCTATCCTGAGCTAGTTGAGCTACAAAGTATCTATAAGACAGAAAAATTACGTGATATCTTTGCATTGACCTTGACCAATAAACGCAATGGCAATGCTTTAGCAAAACCAGCTATCTATATCGATGCTAATACCCATGCAGGGGAAGTTTGTGGCAGCATGGTAGCGATGCATACGATCGATTATCTTTTAACCAATTATGGAAGCGATGCTGAAGTGACCCGACTATTAGATGATTACACTTTTTATATCATCCCGCGTATCAGTGTTGATGGCTCAGAGGTATATTTAAAGCAAGCATATAATTTGCGAAGCGTTGATCGGGAATATCTTAAAGAAGATGAAGGTATCTATCAAGAAGATCTAGATGATGATAATACCATCAGGATGATGCGCATTAAAAATCCTTTAGGAAAATGGAAGAAAGATCCTGAACATGAACTAGCAATGATCCATCGTTTACCAGATGATATAGATGGTGAATTCTATGATGTATATATTGAAGGTATGTTAGATAAGGTAGATCAATTAAACTTATTTGAACAGCGCAATAAATGGGGCTTAGATTTTAATCGTAATTATCCATATGGTTGGTTTGGAGAACATCGGCAAAGTGGAGCAGGTGCCTATCCTTTAAGCAATCCAGAGAATAAAGCCGTAGTAGATTTCTTCTTGGCCCATCACAATATTGGGGTGGTATTGACTCATCATACCAGCGGCGGTGTTATCTTATACCCTCCAGGAACAACTAGTGAAAAACAAGCTGATGCGGATGATATCAAGATGTTGAAAGAAATCGGTGCGATGGGTTCCAAAGAAATGGATTATAGCTGCATCAATATTTTTGACAACTTCAATGAAGATCAAGAGTTCTTCCCTTCAGGGGCTTTTGATGATTGGTGTTATCAAGAACAAGGAGTCTTGGCATATACCTTAGAATTATGGGATGTACGAAAAAAGGCAGGGCAACCTGTAGATTGGTTTGCCAAAGAACCAGAAACTTCACAAAAGAAGTTAGAAGTATTTAAATCGTTGATCGCTTTTGCGCAAAAAGAAGGTTTAGATGTTATCAAACCATGGGAAAAAGTCGAACATCCGCAATTTAAAGAAGTGGAAGTTGGAGGAATTGCGGGCAAATTCTTGATTCAAAATCCACCATGCAAATTTTTACAGCAAGAAGTAGAAAATGCTACGCGCTTTACGCTTCGTTATGCTAAAAGCTTACCAAAGATCATGATCTATGATCATGAAGTAACAAAGCTAAATGATGATACCTATAAGGTAGATATCACATTAGCTAATAAAGGATATTTACCAACTTATATTTCTAAAGAAGCTAAAAAGATCAATAAAGCGCAACCTATCAAGGTTACGATCTTAAATGGCGAAGTAAGTGATGGCAATATCAAACAAGTGGATGGCTTGGCTGGTTATGCTTTGGTGGATAGTGATTATAGCTATTATGGCAATATCAATACGGAGAATCGTGAGGATCTAAAAGCAAAAGTTAGCTTTATCGTCAAAACTACAGCAGCATCGATCGATGTTATCGTCTTTAGTGAAAAGGCTGGTAAAGATAGCTTGAAGATCGATCTAATGGCATAAATGATGGCTAATAAGAAACAATTGATACCGATGTCTTTGCAGATGATCGAAGATAACTTGGTCTATGATGGGTTATTTGAAAATGAAAGGATCTTCGATGAGATGATCAATTATTTTGGTTGTCATTTTGTGAATTGTGATTTTAGCCAAATTCGTTATCCCAAAATAAATTTGGTTGATTGTACCTTTACTAATTGTAATTTTAACAATAGCGATCTTAGTGAAGTGTACCTTAAACGCTGTGTTTTTAAATCTTGCCAAGGGGCAGGAATGATATTAGAAAATAATTGCCTTGAACAATTAAGTTTTGAGGAATGCATGCTAAATTATCTAACAGCATCCAAGATCAAGGCCAAGAAATTAAGATTTAATAATTGTGCATTATGTGATAGTTTGTTTAATGAAGCAAGTCTTAATGGCACGATGTTTAAAGCATGTAATTTGGCTGATGCTTCTTTTGTTCATTGCATGATGGAAAACGCTGAAATTGCCACCAGTGAAATTCCGCGTATCAAGATCACGTTTGATTGTCTAAAAGGTTTGAAGGTTAGCGAAGGTCAAGCATTGGCCATGGTGGGTTTGTTAGGCATGAAGATCGTTTCGTAATTTTCACCAAATTTTCATTTTACCCACATATATATGACACAATGTTTGCATATAATAATGGTGTCAGTAAATGACTGTATTTTCTTTCCTAACTCTATAATATGTGAAAAAAGCTCTTCGGAGCTTTTTTCATTATTCACAAAACTTTCACTTAAGTATCATATTATATTCACACATAAGATATATACTATTACCATCAAGCAGGAAACATGTTTGATCAATAATTTCTTTCCCCCCGTTTCAATAGGTTTTAAAGAGAAGCTCTGTGGAGCTTTTTCTTTTTACATCAAGTTCGGTTTGTATATTTTAATTATCTTTGATTTTGATATAATGAATAGGAAGAGAGGGTTAAATATGTTTCTTAGGGCATTTGTCTTATTTTGTGGTTTATCGATGGATAGCTGCATTGAAATAATGGAAAAAGGAGCTACTTTAAAAGAAGTTAATTGGAAACAAAATATCCTTTATCCTTTGATGTTCGCCTTGGTAAATATGTTGTTTTTAGGTTTAGGTTATCTTTTGGCCTATCTATTAAGCAGCGTAGTGGTAATCAAGACCTTAGCTATCGTGGCAATCGTTATCTTGATATGCGAAGGCGTTTATTTTTTAAAGAAAGGTTTTAGCAGGACGGTCTTTATCGAAAAATTAGATCGTAATTTTAACTATCAAACATGCTTGAAAAAAGCAGCCTTAACAAGTATCGATAACTTTTTATGTGGTATCAGCTTAAGTCTTATTGGTGTAAGCTTTAATGAGGTCATCTTGTTTGGGGCTTTATTATCATTTGTGATCTATGTCATTGGTATTCGCTTTGGTTATACTTGTGGTGCACGTTGGCAAAAAGGTTTAGATATCATCGAAGGCATTTGTTTGATTGCCTATGCGATCATCAAATTGATGGGAAGTGGGTTATGGTAAATCGTAAATCAGCAATGAAGATCAATCTTTGTGAATCATTAAGAGAAATAATGCTGAAAAAACCATTTGAAAAGATTACGATCAAGAATATCTGCGATGAAGCAGGAGTTATTCGTGCAACTTTTTATAATCACTTTGAAGATAAATATGATTGTTTGAATGCGATCGTAGCAATGGATATGTTAAATGATGAGCAAGAGATCATAGATGTCGAATCGATGTTCAAGGAAATTTCGCTCAATAAACCATTTTATCGAATGGCTTATCGTGTTGAAGGGCAAAATAGTTTTAAAGATATGATGATCGATAATATTGCCATGATCATTAATCGTTATTTTAAAAGCAAGCGCAATAATTATCTAAAAGAAGAATTTTCAGATTTGTTTTTAGCGAGATATTATGCCACGATGATCGAGTTATACGTTCATGAGTGGATCTTTTCTAATGATCGCTTTAGCTTGGATAAGTTGAGGATCTTGCTTGGTACTAGTTTTTATGATTTTGTAAAATAAAAGCGTTCGGTTGAACGCTTTTTTAAATGATATCGATCTTGCCTTTGTATTTTCGCAAATATTCATTATTGACCTGATCGCCACGGTCAAGATTTCCACTGACCCAGATTGGTGGTTCAAAGCCTTGATCAGCCATGATCTGAATTGCTTCCCCGATGATACCTAATAATAAGGTCATGGTTACGACGGTAGATGTCGAACAGAATTTTTCTGGAACCTTTGGATCTTCTAGGACAGCATCCCCTTTGATGGAACAAGTATCTAAAACGATGTCACAAACATCTTTTAATAATTTACCGCTAGAATGACGTGATGTAACATTGTTGGAATAATTTAAACCAGTAGCGCCAATGACACACATGCCTTTTTCTTTAGCAGCCATGGCCATTTCGATACCAGCAGGATTACGTCCAGAGATACTGATGATCAACATTGTATCGTTAGGGGTGGTGTACATGCTGTTTAACACTTCTTTGGCAAAACCTTCGGTTCTTTCCATTAATTGGGAGAAACGAGCTTTAGGATAAATATTGTAATGCGGGATCATGATCGCATTTACTGGTACTAAGCCTCCGGTCCTAAAGCAAAGCTCTTCGCCAAACATTTGGGAATGTCCACAGCCAAAAACATGTAAGATGCCATCGTTCATGATGGTCTTGGCAATCTGTGCAGCACATTGTTCGATTATGGTTTCTTGGGTTAAGGCTTGATCAAGTTGCTGCTGCACGATATGCGCGAACTCTTGATATCTTTTCATTATATGTTACCTTCCTTTGAATTTAATTATACACCTTTTAAATAAAAAAGGTATCCAAATTATGGATACCTGTATGAATAATCATGGTGCCGACTATAGGATTTGAACCTACGACCTACGCGTTACGAATGCGTTGCACTACCCCTGTGCTAAGTCGGCAACTAAGCTAAGGCTTAGCTTATATAATTATATCATTTTAATTCAAAATTGATAGTAAAAGTTTTATTTTTTGCACAAATTGTTGCATAGCTGCCATTTATCAAGGTCATTCGAGGTTTGGTATGGCCGATGTCGGCTTCAGAGATGATCGCGATATCTGGTAATGCCATTTTTAAGGCTTCAAAATAAGTTAAGCCGGTAAAACTAGCAGGAAAGACCGTGCGACCATTGATGATGGCCTTGGTATGTTGGAAGTAGCCAGCATATTTCATTTGTAATATGGTCAAATAGAAATCTTCAGCAGATAAGGCATAGTTATCAAAAAACCAGATGATGCCATCATTTTGATAACGGTTGATGAAATCTAGGGTACCATCATAAGGGGTGTTGATGATATTTTTGATCACATCGATGCAGCCGCCGATCAAACGCCCGCTAAGCATGATTTCATCTTGATTTTGTAAATAGCTGACTTTTTGGTCATATACGATCGTGGTCGCTTCATAATCCGGTTTTTGATAGAAATCATAGTTTGTTTGCGTGATAAGCTGTCCTTGCATCAGCTGTAAGCAATCATCAAGGTATTTATGTTTGACATCGAAAGAGGTAGCGCTTTGACCATATAAGGTTGCAATATCATATTTGGTAGTTAGACAATATAATAAGCTAGTAGGGTCAGAAGCTCCTAAAAACCATTTGGGATGTTGGGTCAATAAAGTAAAATCGATCTCAGGCAAGATCTCAAATAAAAATTCTCCGCCTCGAGCACATATGACCATCTGGCAATTTTCATCCGCAAATAATTCCATTACTTCTTGTGCTCTAGTTTTAGCATCTGTGGAGCGAACGCCATTGCTACGAACATGGGCAGTTTCTTTGATTTGAAAAAATTGAGAAAGTTGCTGCAAAGCTAATTGATAACCTTCTAGGCTATTGCCTACGCCTGCACTTGGCGCACAGATCCCAATGGTTTCACCTTTTTGGGGAAAACGTGGATAATACATAACTTTACCTTTCTAGGATATTTAATTCTTTATATCCGGTCGTTTGATTGTATTCTCGAGTGAAAATCTTGTCTTCGATGGTCAAGATCACTATTTCGCATGTGGTGTTGATGATACAGCCATCCAACAAATGACCGCCATATACCTTGCCTTTATCATCACTGACACATAGATGGAGATGACAACCGTTGATGCTGCAAGTCCCATTGAGCTGCAAAATTTCTAGATCATCATCGATCATCAAGGTGTCTTTTGCCTTGGCAAGGCGAAGATGTAGCTTGCTAAGGCAGCCAACACTAGAAATGATCGTTCCTGCTTCAATATGATGTTTTTGACAAATGGCCATGATGCTTTGTTTTAGATCATCATGGCGATGTAAACGTTCGCAGATGATCATTTTTAGTTCCTCATGATGATATATGCTGTATAAATGATAAATAAGCTGACAAAGAAGATACCATGATAGCGATTGATCTTATGCTTGATCACCGCCAAGGCATATAATAAGATCGTGGTTGCCAACATGATGATGCCATCGATCATCAAGATGCTTTCAAAGCCATATGGCGAGATCGTACAGCTGATACCTAAGATAAATAATAAGTTAAAGATACAAGATCCTACGACATTGCCTATGGCGATATCCGTTTCCCCTTTGCGAGCAGCAATGATACCAGTAACTAGTTCAGGTAAAGAGGTACCGATCGATACGATGGTAAGGCCTACTAATTTTTCGCTCATGCCAAAACTTAATGCTAACATCTTCGCACTATCAACGACCATATCTCCGCCGATGATGACCCCAGCTAGACCAACAAGCGCAAGAACGATCGCTTTAGGTAAGCTGATGATCTGGGTTTCTTCTTTGCTTGCAACGCTGTGGGTCAAGGTAAATCTAATCAAATTAGCACAATATAGGATGATGCCAAGCAATAAGATCAAACCTTCCCAACGATTTAAACGACTATCATACATGAAGATCAAGGTCAAAAGGCTTGAACATACTAAGATAGGAAGGTCTTGTTTGACAACTTGATTGGTTATTGGTAAGGAGCATATCATGGCATTGATACCTAAAACAGCTAAAACATTGAATATATTAGAACCGATGACATTGCTGATGGAAATAGCGCTGGAGTTATCTAAGGCTGCGGCAATGGATACGGCAGCTTCTGGAGCACTGGTTCCAAAAGCTACGATGGTCAAACCGATAACGATGGTCGGTATCTTGAAAAATAAAGCAATTGAGCTTGCACCATCAACGAAGATGTCAGCTCCTTTGATCAGTAAAATAAATCCGATAGATAATAAAATAATATTTAAAAACATTTTGTAATAATCCCTTCTCAACGTACAATTATATTATTTTTTTTAGACCGGCGCTAGCAAAAAAAATAAAAATAGTATATATTATATCTAATAGGAGGGCATATGAAAATCGATATCGACTTAGTACTAAATGCCATCGCGTTGATATTTTTGATCATCGTCGTTACGATGATCGCATGGGAAAAGTATGCCCATCGGCGTAAGATGGAACAGGAAGAAGCCAAAAGCAATGCCAAAATAAGACAAAGCTAACGAATGACTAGTTGGCTAAGCACTTGATCAAGCGGTTGATTGATGACTAGATCAGCTTTTTGATCAAAAGGAGTACAAGTCTTATTGATCAAGACCAATTGATCTTTTTGATAATAATTGACAAAACTAGCTGCCGGATAGACTTGCAAGCTTGTACCACAGACGATCAAAGTATCACACGCTAATATCAATGATAAAGCATCATTGATATTTTTTTCGTCTAAGGCTTCTTCGTATAAGACCACATCAGGCTTGATGATACCATGGCACTCACAAGTTGGGATGGACACACTGTTGATGATCGTAGATAGCTCATAGAATTTATGACATTTGGTACAATAGTTGCGATGGATCGAACCATGAAGCTCTATAACTTTTCGGCTATTGGCCATTTGATGTAGGCCATCGATATTTTGGGTGATGGTACCTAAGCATTTGCCTTGTTTTTCTAATTGGGCGATGAATTTATGGGTAATGTTTGGCTTAGCTTGAGGATAGATCATCTTGTTACGATAAAAACGGTAAAATTCTGCAGTGTTTTGCCAAAAAAAGCGATGGCTTAGGATCGTTTCTGGCGGATAAGCATATTGTTGATGATATAGACCATCTTGACTACGGAAATCAGGAATCCCGCTATCACATGATACGCCCGCACCAGTAAAAAAGACGATCTTTGATGAATGATCGATGATGTTTTGTAATTGTGTGATTTTGTCCATGTTTTTGCTCCTTATTGATATCGTTGGATGATAGCATTAGCGGTATTGATGATTTCGTTTTTTAAGCTTTGTGGGGATAAGACTTCGGCCTTATCTTGAAAGCTGATGATCCAAGCTATTAGATCAAAAGAGATAACGCTATTAAAATTAATGATGAAATGATCATCATCTTGGTATGTCTTGATGGCACTATCTTGCAAACGATCATAAACGATATGCTCGATCTTATTGTCAAAACGAATGGCAATGTTTTCCTTGGTACCGATATTCATATTAAATTTCTCATTTAGGTACTTATAGATATCGATATTGGGAATAGGGTTAGGGTTTGCCAGAATGGGAGTAATATTGACCATACGGTCTAAGCGATAGTGTGAAAAGCTTTGGTGTTTATGACTATAAGATAATAGATAATACTTATCATTAGATAAGATGATATAACAAGGGGTCGTTTGGTAGGTTGCCAATTGGCCGTTTTTTAAGCGGAAATGTTTTTGGCTAAAGGTCATATCAGCATAATTAAAACTAATATCTTCATGATTGATCAAAGCATTGATGATATTGTTTAAATTATATACCGTGGTATTGTCTAAAGCTTTTTTACCAAAAGGCAAGGTGATCTTACTTAAGATCGTCTG
>JALEMK010000095.1 GCA_022768265.1 Erysipelotrichaceae bacterium | reverse complement strand
CAGGAGTTGAAGAATTCTTAAACTATTTGGTAGAAAAAAAGCTTCCTTTTACGATTGCTAGTGCTTCAATCAAAGAAAATATTGATTTCTTTGTTTCATCATTTAAGCTTGATAAGTGGTTGGATCCTAATTTGATCGTTTATGATGATGGGAATTACGCTACCAAGGTTGAAATGTTTAATGAGGCTGCTAAACGTTTAGACGTGGATATCAAAGAATGTTTGGTAGTTGAAGATAGCATTAGTGGCATTGAATTTGCTCATCAGTGTGATGTCGCAAAGATCATTGCGATCAATTCTGATAAAGATAAGGAAAAATATCAAGAATTTGATTATTTGACAGATATCCTTGATGATTTTACCACTTTCCCTTATGATATATTTGAAATGGAGCATTAGAGAATGAAAAGATTGAGTTTTTTGATCAAACCCGCATCTTCGTTATGTAATTTAGGTTGTAAATATTGTTTTTATCATGATGTTTCTAAACATCGTTTGATCAAGTCAAATGGAATTATGAAAGATGATACCATGAGGGTTTTGATTGACAAATCATTAAAGCAATTAGATGAAGATGGTCAAATTACTTATGCTTTTCAAGGTGGTGAACCTACAGTGGCGGGACTGGATTTTTTTAAGACATTTGTAAGTTATGTTCAAAAACAAAAAAAACCTCTTCAAAAAGTTCATTATGCATTACAAACCAATGGATATGTAATCAATGACCAATGGGCTGAATTTTTTAAAGAGCATCACTTCTTAGTAGGCGTGTCCTTAGATGGTTATAAAGATAATCATGATTATTTTCGCTTGACGACCAATGATAAACCAACTTTTCAGCAGGTCATGAAAGCGATCAAGATCTTAAAAGAATATGAGGTTGATTTTAATATCTTGACGGTCTTAAGCCGACAATTGGCTAAGCATCCGGAGAAATTATATAAATTTTACCAAAAAGAAGATTTGCGCTATATTCAATTGATCCCATGTCTTGCTGGCTTTGATGATGAAGATGATCCATTTGCTTTGACACCGCAATTATTTAGTAGCTTTTATAAACGTTTTTATGATTTGTGGTTAAATGAATTGCAATCAGGCTTTTATCGAAGCATTGGTTTGTTTGATAATATCATCCCAATGTTAAATGATGTACCGCCGACAACCTGTGGGTTACTAGGTTTTTGTAGCTTACAATTGGTTGTTGAAAGTGATGGTTCCATCTATCCTTGTGATTTCTATGTGTTAGATGAATTCAAAGGTGGTAATATTCGGGAAGATGAACTAGTGGATGTCATGAAAGCCAAAAAGATGCAAAACTTTTTGGAAATGCCTAGAACATATTCTAGCAAATGTGCTACTTGTCCTTTTGTGAATATTTGTCATGGCAACTGTAAAAGAATGAGTGCATTGTATTTTGCTCAAGATTATTGCGGTTATCAGGATTTTTTGAGGCATGCCATACCAAGCATGCAAAGAATTGCTAGAAGTTTATAATTACATTAGACAAAAAGGCTATTTTGATAATAGCTTTTTTTGTATTATTGTGCCATAATTCAATAACATTTGGATAAGGAGGTCTAAAATGCTTAAATTATTAAAGAAATTAGAAAAGAAAGATTTGATGATAGTTGGCGTAGCTATTGTCTTGATCTTGGGGCAAATATATTGTGATCTAAAACTACCAGATTATATGAGCGAGCTCACCGTTTTGATCAATACCCCAGGAAGTGTTAGCAAAGATGTTTTATTTACCGGCGTTAAGATGTTGGGGATTGCTTTATGTAGTGCGCTTTTAGCTGTTATTTGTGGATATTTCATTGCGAAGTTAGCTTCAGGCTTTGGTTATAAGATCAGGATGGAAGTTTTTAATAAAGTTGCTGATTTTACGCAAGAAGAAATGACGCATTTTAGTGTAGCTAGCTTGATCACTAGGACCACCAATGATATCGTGCAGGTACAGCAAGTAATTGCCATGGGCTTGCAGATCATGGTCAAAGCTCCGATCATGGCCGTATGGGCTATTATCAAGATCGTTAATAAAAGCTGGACCTTATCGATGATCACCGGCGGATTTATCGTTGGCTTATTGATGATCATGATGGTCGTTGTTACTGTGGTTGTTCCGCGCTTTAAAAGAGTTCAAAAATTAACGGACCAAATAAATAAAGTAGCTAGAGAAAACTTAAATGGTATCAATGTCGTACATGCTTATAATGCGGAAGAATATCAAAATGCAAAGTTTAATAAGGTTAACATGGTCTTATATAATACCCAGTTATTCAATCAAAGAACCATGGCTTTATTGGTACCAATGGTAACTTTTGCCATGAATGCCTTAGCATTGACAATTTATTGGGTGGGAGCTGGTCTTATCGATGCGATTAGCGTTAATGATATAGCAGCTAGGACCATGATGTTTGGGAACATCGTAGTTTTTGGAACTTATGCTACTTATGTGGTCATGTCAATCATGATGATGGTCATGATCATCATGTTTTTACCTGCCGCCCAAGTTAGTGCGGGCAGAATCAATGAGGTCTTAGAAACTAAGATCAAATTACAACCAGGTAAAGAAACTGTGGCCAAAGAAGTAGGAACCATTACTTTTAAAAATGTAAGCTTTAAATATCCTTCATCAGCTAAAAATGTGTTGGAAGATATTAGCTTTGAAGCTAAAAAAGGGGAAACTGTAGCTTTTATCGGGGCAACGGGCAGTGGAAAAACGACTTTGGTTAGTCTAGCGGCACGCTTCTATGATGTAACAGCGGGTGAAGTGTTGTTAGATGGTCAAGATATCAGAAATTATACTTTTGATGCTTTGTATGATCGTATCGGTTATATAACCCAAAAGGCCATTCTTTTTGCCGGTGATGTTAAAAGCAATATCCTATTTGGGGATAGCAAAGGCGAACCGACGGAAGAAAATGTCCATGCAGCGCTTAAGCTAGCGCAAGCAAGCGAGTTTGTGTCTAAGATGAAATATGGTATCAAAAGCAGAATCGCGCAACAAGGAACTAATGTTTCTGGCGGTCAAAAACAGCGCTTATCTATTGCTAGGGCCTTGGCACGTAAGCCAGAAATCTTGATCTTTGATGATTCTTTCTCAGCTTTAGATTATAAAACGGATGCTCAATTGCGTTTAGGCTTACAAAAAGAATTACATGATACGACCAAATTGATCGTTGCCCAAAGGATTGGAACGATCAAAAATGCCGATAAGATCATCGTTTTAAGTGATGGTAAGATGGTAGGCAGTGGTACGCATGAAGAATTATTAAAGACTTGTCAAGTTTATCAAGAGATTGCCTTATCGCAGTTATCTAGCGAAGAATTAGCTGGAATTGGAGGTGATATCAATGCGTAATAACAGCATGACATATGTTCAAAAAAGCAAAAGAGGGATCAAGGGTGTGACCCAAGAAATCCTTGCACATTCAAAAAATCTTAAATTGTGGCTAGTCATTTCGTTGTTATTGGCTAGTATGGGAGCAATCTTAACGATCATTGGTCCTAATCAATTAAGCAAGATCACCGATTTGATCAGCAGTTCGCTAAAAGGCGATATCGATATGGCAGCCATTGGTCGTATCGGTGTCATCTTATTGATCATTTATGGCTTGAGCGGTTTATTTATCTATTTAGAACATTTTATCTTATCCACGGTAACTTTAGATTTTTCTAAGAATTTACGTGATGATCTATCGCAAAAGATCAATACCGTTCCTATGAAATATTTCAGTACGACTTCATATGGGGATATCTTAAGTAGGATGACCAATGATGTTAGTATCCTGCAACAAGCTTTGGCTAATGGGATGCCTTCAATGGTTAGTGCTTCGGTACAATTTGTCGGTTGTTTGATCATGATGATCATTACTGAATGGCGCTTGGCCATAGCGGTCATCTTGGTTACGATCTTAGGTTTTGCTTTCATGGTCATCGCGATGAAAAAGTCCCAAAAGTTCTTTGGGGCTCGACAAAAAAACTTAGGGACCTTAAATGGTTATATCGAAGAAATGTATTCTGGGCATGATGTCGTAAGAATTTCAAGGGCTAATCGCATGGTCAAAGAAGAATTTGCGCGCTTGAATGATGATCTATATGAAGTAGATTGGAAAAGTCAATTTTTATCTGGTATCATGCAGCCGATGATGAATGTCGTAGGTAATTTAGGTTATGTGTTAGTCTGTGTGCTAGGGGTCATCCTTGTGCAACAGGATATCATTAGTTTTGGGATCGTCGTGGCCTTTATCATGTATGTGCGTTTATTTACTTCCCCATTATCGACCATTGCTCAAGGTATGACGCAAATGCAAATGGCGGCGGCAGCTGGTGATCATATCTTTGATCTATTACATGAAGAAGATCTGCCTGCTGATCCCAAAGCTCCAAAAGTTTTAACTAAGCCTCAAGGAAATGTCCGCTTTGAACATGTTAAATTCAGTTATCCTAATAATCCAGATAAGATCATCATTAAAGATTTCAGTGCCGATATCCATGCTGGGCAAAAAGTAGCGATCGTTGGGCCAACAGGAGCTGGTAAAACCACGATGGTCAATCTATTGATGCGCTTTTTTGAAATCAATAGCGGAAATATCTATATTGATGACATATCGATCCATGACATGCGTCGTAAAGATGTCCATGATCTCTTTAGCATGGTGTTGCAAGATAGCTGGATCTTTGAAGGTACGGTGCGGGAAAATTTAGTTTATAATAAAGAAGGCATTAGCGAGGATGAATTGGTCAAAGCATGTAAGGCATGTGGCATATATCATTTTGTTGAAACCTTACCTAAAGGTTTTGATACGGTATTGGATGATAGCGTCAACTTATCATCTGGGCAAAAGCAATTATTAACGATTGCTAGAGCAATGCTCCAAAATAATCCAATGTTGATATTAGATGAAGCTACATCTAGCGTTGATACAAGAACAGAGGCCATTACGCAAAAAGCAATGGATATGTTGATGAAAGAACGTACTAGTTTTGTAATTGCTCATCGTTTATCTACGATCAAAAATGCAGATTTGATATTGGTGTTGAATGAGGGGGATATCATTGAACAAGGGACACATCAAGAATTATTAGCTAAAAATGGATTTTATGCTCAATTGTATAATAGTCAATTTGAAAATGTTGGTTAAAAAAACGTTGTTTATTAAACAACGTTTTTTAATTTTTACTTACAAAACAAATTCCAAAGGCTTCTGTTCCAATATGTGCACCAATGGTTGGACCAATTTGCAAAGCTTGTGCTAATGGGTAGCTATCATTTAGCTTTTGACATAATTTGTTTAAGTTTTCTTGACCATAGCTGTATAATGGATAAATTGGATAATTTAAATCGATATCAAATTCAGCCATTTTTTCTTTGATAAAACTGATTGATTTATTAATGCCCAACCTTTTTCCAGCGATTTCTACTTTACCTTCTTGGCTTACTGTAACAATTGGCTTAATGTTGGTTAATTCTCCAATAGTAGCAGCAGTTTTAGATATTCTACCTCCTTTGGCAAGATAATCTAATGTGTTTAAAGCAGCGAATATCTTGATGCGTCCTTTTAGATCGTTTAAGCTATCGACGATTTCTTCAACACTAGCATTTTGTTTGATCATTGATAGGGCATGATCACATAATATCCTGATAGCACTAACAGCTGTTAAAGAATCAATTAGATGTATCCTGTCATATTCTACGATAGCTTTGGCAAGCTTTGCACTTTGGAAAGTACCACTAACGGCACTAGATAATATGATACATATTAGATCATCATTGGCTTCTTTTGCTTTTTCAAATGCTTCAACAAATTCTTGAGGTGAAGGCTGAGAAGTTTTAGGAAATTCATTGGTTGTAGTTAATAATTGATAGAATGTATCGTGATCGATATTAACACCGTCTAAATAGTGGTGTTCATTCAATGATATTTGGATCGGTATCATCGTGACATTGCGTTGTTCTATCTCTTCTTTTGTAAGATCTGCGCTTGAATCTATTAATATTTTGATCATGTTTATTCTCCTTTGCTTGCTACGATTATTTCATTTAATAATGTTATTGTTTGTTTGATCTTATCATCACCAACTTTTGCGATGATCTTGTCGATAAAAGCTAAGATTTCTTGGTGTTGTGCTTGAAATATTGTAAGTTGGCTAGAATTTAAGTGAATGATGATGACACGTTTGTCATCTTTTGAGCGTTCACGACTAATAAGTTGTTTGTCTTCCATATTTTGGAGGATTCGATTCATTTGTGATTTTTGAATTCCTAGCTCTTGGCATAGTTTTGTTGCGGTTATTTGCTGACCATTAGCGTGATATAGTATTCTTAAGATGATAGATTCATTTAACGGCATATGGGGCGTCAAACGGTCAGAATTGATCGTGGTGATCAAATTGATCCAGGTATTTAATAATTCTTCATTAAGCAGTTGCATATCTACCTCCATAAAAATAGTTTACAATGTGAACGGTTTACATTGTAAACTATTTGCTTATTTTTGTCAAACAAAGAAAAAAATGATATCATCAAAGCGGAGGATATCAAGATGTTTTATGAACAAATCATGGAAAGCGTAGCTTATTTAAAGGAAAAGATCAAAATGGAGGTAGATATTGCCATTATCTTAGGTAGTGGCCT
This sequence comes from Erysipelotrichaceae bacterium, assembly GCA_022768265.1. GTDB lineage: Bacteria > Bacillota_I > Bacilli_A > Erysipelotrichales > Erysipelotrichaceae > JALEVB01. Next base: position 142 of record JALEMK010000095.1, on the reverse strand, counting down.
TAGTGCGGTTACAGAAAGCTTGACTGATGAAATCCGGATTCCTTTTATGGACATACCGCATTTTCCTAAAAGTCAGATCCAAGGACATAATTATCAGCTGGTTGCTGGAAAGTTACATGGCAAAAAGGTCATAGTATTAGAA
>JALEMK010000100.1 GCA_022768265.1 Erysipelotrichaceae bacterium | reverse complement strand
GCTAACACGCCTTCTTTTTTCAAAAAAAGCGGATTATGCATCTGCATAAACCCGCTAGGTTAAACTTTCTTGGGGTGAAATTAACCCCAAATAATTTTAAAACTTTTTATCAGTCGCCCCATCCATTTTTAGAGCGCCATTATTTCCTGATTTTTTCTTGTATTGTGCTACTCTAACAATTTCTTGTTACAAAATTTTTATCAAATTAAATTCTTTTAACTAAAAACATATTAATTCAGTGTATAATAAGCCTTTAATTTCGCTATCTGCTAATTTTTTTATTTAATAATTATTGTAATTCAAACAAAATATTACTTAATAAATACTTAACGTTAATCTTATTATATCGGATATTTTTAATATGCTGAAAAAAATTCTTCCTAATGAAATATTGAGCACCGGTAAGAAGATTCTTATATGCATCAAAAATCAATTTCTTTATTCCGAACTTTTTCATTTCAAAAAAGATTTCTAACTATAACTTTCATGTAGCACTTATGCTTTCTCTAGTTGATTTTTTATAGCAATTGCTATTTCGTATGCTAGATTAACTGGAACTGCATTACCAATCATCTTATATGCATCATTTACATTTTCATAGATGAATTTAAAATCATCAGGGAATCCTTGAATTCTTGCAATCTCTCGAACTGTCATTCTTCTATATAAATCTTCTTTCCCTTCTACAAATTTACAAAGATTTTTCTCTCCATTTTCTATTTTCCGCATTACGACATGTCTCAGTTATCATGGTACTATCTGAAAAAAGCTTGTATTTTGGATGTGAGCTATTTAATTGTATATCCCCTTTCGAAGATTCAATTTTCTTAACTTCAATAGCATCTCCACCATAAAGCATTGCATCTGGTGGATTAGAGTCATTCCCCAGATAAGAAAAACATTCCTCAATTTTCTCCAAACGATATTATTCGTTTGTTTCCCTTAAAGTACCTGCATAAATGTCTTTAACATATTCCTCTAGACTATCGCCTTCACCATTAGCTCTATGTCTAGTATTATAATAATCACATAGTTCAAGTTGTGTATCTGAAACTAAATTAATAATTGCATTAATAGTATTCGGCATTGAACAATCTCCTTTCATAGTGTTTTTAATTTTTAATTCTATCATTCAACTTTAAATAATACAACTAAAGCTGTTACTATTTACACAATAATGGGCCAAAGCGTCTGTCACATTAGCACGTCATTTTATTAAAATTAACTATTCCAAAAACCAATTAGAACAATTACACCTCATGGTCATCAACCATAAACTTTTTTCACTCTAATATCTATTTACGAGTTACTTCATATAAATAAAGTAAACTTATAAAACAAATAATAGTTATGCAACGCTTATGTTATACTATTTTTAATAATTTATTTTTAAAAAAATTAGCATACTTTCTAACAATTTAGGTTAAATGCCAACACTAAACATCTAAATGAAACAATTGTAATAAACATATTTATTACAATGTCATTTATATTTATCAGTAATTAAACTTCCCTTTTTGCTTTACAACTTTTTTGATATTGGCAGCAAAACAGAATCTATATAAATCGCATAATTTAATTTAAAATTAACAATCATCATTTAACTTGCAACTATATCATTTGTAGCATTGAACTTATTCTCTTAAATTTATTTAAGCAATTCTATCTTAACATTTCTATCTGTATACATTGGATAATTACATATCAACATTTTAGAGAATAAAAATTAATATATTTCATTTCTTTAAAAAACATATTTTTCAGTTAACTCATCAAAAATTGCATTCTCCAATCTTTTTTTTAATAATCGTATATTGTCATATCTATTTGCATTTTCTTTAAACCACTCCAAAATATCTGTAGAATCAATATATCTTCTCTCTTCTTCATTTAATCTTTCCGTAATCTCATTATACCATTTTTCAACTATTATTTCTTTTTGCTCTTTTGTTAAATCCATATATTCTATACAACAACCTATTCTTGAATACATCGCTGGACCTAAAACTTTTTTTATTTCGTTTTGACTCATAAAATTACAAGTACACAAGAAAATAGTATTTTTTAAATTAACCTCATAATTAGAATCCACATACTTTCCTTCATCAAATAACTCATAAAATGCATTATAAAAAATTGGATTAACTTTATCAAATTCATCAATCAAAATTACATTTGATTCTCTTCCCATCATATCTCTAGCAAAACTTCCTTTTGAATGCTCTGCGCCAAATATGTAATTATATGCTTCATTTGATTGCATCATTGAAAATTGTATTCTTAACAATTCGCCACCAAGAGATTTGCTAATACTCTTTGCTGTTTCCGTTTTTCCTACTCCAGAGGGGCCATATAGCATAAGTACAACTGGTTTATCATTACCTTTTATTGACATTCTATATAAACCACTCATAATTTGCTTTTTACATTTTTCTTGTCCTAAAATATTAGACTGCAAATCGCTATATATCATTTTTAAATCTTCTCTACAAATCTCCATATATTTAGATGAAAAATACTGAATATTATCTGAATACGACTCTAATGATTTTATAACTCTTTTCGGAGGATTATGAACATATAATGTTCCCACATCATGATTCAATGTTATTATTCCAACAAAATTAGATAATACATGTTCCAAAACAGAACCATAATCTTCTGCCCTTACAATACAATTATCAACATCTATCTTCATTGACAATGCACTTTCCCCTACTCCTGATTCATTTGGACGTAACCTAGCATTATAATGTTGAATCAAATCCATAAAGGGAATAGTATCTTCGTTTTCTGAAATTCGCTCTTTAATTAGTTTTTCAAAATCCCGCTTTGAGCCTTTGAAAACAACAATATTATCAATCATCTGCTTCGACCCCCGCTAACAGAACATCATAAACATCTAGCACCTTTTCTACAGATGTATCAACTAATTTCTTTTTCTTTTTCTCATATTCGGGATTATCTTTTTTCGAAAAATTCTCTTCAATTTCAAATTCATTATTAAAATTTAATTTTTCAATACTACTTTTCCCAACTTTAATCGCATATATACTTATATTCATTTTTTGCAAATCTGTAGTTTTATAGTTATTCTTAAAAGATTTAATATTAAATCTAAAAATCACCTGTTCCTTATCACGATTCCCAACAAATTCATAATATCCTTTTGCATTTTTAATTGTATTATCTAATTTGTCAATTGCTATATTAAAATCACCCGCTGGAATATTTGTTCCGCCCTTTAACATGGACAAATACGGTGAAATCAATGCAACATATGACAAAGACTCCTTGGGAGCATATATTTTATATCCCTTAAATTTATTTATTGCCCCACAATTCTGTACTCCATCTTTTTCTTCAGAAGAAAGTTCATCTATTAAATCAATGAAGTCAGTAAGAATTGTATTTTTAACAATATTCTTGACCATTTGATTTGTATTAAATGATGTTTCTAATTCAGCATCGACCGATCCCTTAATCTCAAATCCTACTAAAGCCTTTAATACTCCTCCGATTCCAACACTGGCTTTTGTGTCAGTACTAGCTTGACCTTTATCTTTAGTTTCATTTAATAATTCTGTAGTTTTTTCTAATTTACCACCTTCAACAATCTGAATATAATCCGTAACAGATTCTTCATCAAAATAGACTATCTTGCATAATCTACTTTTATTTTGTTCTTTTTTATGTTTCGTCATCATGCATTCTCCTTTCATATTTTTCGAAACCGAACAAATACAATTAATATATTTATTAACATAATTGAATTTAATTTAAATTTTTACCCGAGATCACTAATATTTTAAATTGAATAACATTGGCAATCCTCATCGATATCTTCCATTTAAATCATGCCTCTATTCTTTTTAAAGAGATAGTACAAACCTTTGCATTAAATCTTCTACCTCTATGTTCAATATTTGTGAAGTTCTACCTACATTATTTTTTCTATCTTCGTTTTCTATATAAATTCAATAATATCATCTATCTTACAGTCTAAAGTACAACATATCTTTTCCAGTACATCTAATGAAACATTCTGATTTCTAGAAAGCCTAGCCATCGTATTTTGACTAATACCTGCCATCTTAGCAAATTCCATTTTTCTAATTCCTCTATCAATCAATAATTTAAAAAAATTGTTGTAACATACCTTCATAGATTATTCTCCATACAATTTATAATTATATATTTTATTTGTAATCATTTATATAGTTTTCTTGCACTTTTAAAAGTTTTTTATTAATTTCGATAATATAATTGCTATTACTACACTAGAATTTAATAAAGTTTGTGATAAGCGACAAAATTTAAAACAAAATTACCAAATTAAAAGGATTGACTCCTGTACAATACAGAAATCAATCCTTATTAACAGCTTAGTTAGCTGATTAAATCTTTGTCCAATTTTTTGGGTTCAGTACATATCAAACTTTGGGATTCACTTCAGCTAACTTCAATTCAGAAGACTTTTTTATATATAAATCTAATGATAAGCAATAAAAAAGAGCCTCTGCACACACTACAGAAACTCAATTTTATTGTTATAAATTATCCTTAACTTGCTAGCCAAATGGAACAATTGAAACTGTTGCAAAGATAATTTTCCGACAAATCGTTGCAAAAGTGTTGCAAAAATCTTCCAAGGAATAATAATCACATGGCTAGCACCGATAAATAAAGGCTTTTTGGCAACATCCAAGCCGAATACTACTATTCGAACTCAATCGTTCCAGGAGGCTTAGATGTGATATCTAATAACACTCTGTTAACATGTGGAACTTCATTTACGATTCTATTAGAGATAACTGCTAATACATCATAAGGAATCTTAGCCCAGTCAGCTGTCATACCATCGATTGATGTTACCGCTCTGATAGCTACTGCATAAGCGTAGGTTCTTTGATCGCCCATTACCCCAACTGATTTCATATTTGTTAAGGCAGTGAAGTATTGCCAAATATCACGTTGTAAACCAGCTTTAGCGATTTCTTCACGTAAGATGGCATCTGATTCTCTAACGATTTCTAGTTTTTCTTCCGTGATTTCTCCGATGACACGGATACCAAGACCTGGTCCTGGGAATGGTTGACGCCATACCATGTCTTCTGGTAAACCTAATTCGATACCTAATTGACGAACTTCATCTTTGAATAATGTATTCAATGGTTCGATCAATTTGAATTGCATATCTTCTGGTAGACCACCGACATTGTGGTGTGATTTGATGGTTTGCGCTGTTTTGGTACCACTTTCGATAACGTCAGTATATAGCGTACCTTGTGCTAACCATTTGATATTTTCACCTGCAACCAATTTCTTTACTTCTTCATCAAAAGTGTAAACAAATTCGTTACCGATGATCTTTCTTTTCTTTTCAGGGTCGGTTACGCCTGCTAATTTTGATAAGAATTTTTCAGATGCATCGATCTTCGTTAGATTTAGCTTCATGTTCTTACCAAACATTTCCATTACGCTATCGCCTTCACCTTTTCTTAATAAACCATGATCGATGAACATGCAATATAATTGGTTACCGATAGCTTTGTGTAATAGGGCGGCAACTACGCTTGAATCAACCCCACCTGATAAAGCTAATAATACTTTATCATCTTTTACTTGTTTACGGATCTCTTCTACTTTCATATCGATGAAGCTTGCCATTGACCAGTTTGCCTCGGCATGACAAATTTCAAAGACGAAGTTTTTCAACATTTGTAAACCATGTTCGCTATTTCTTACTTCAGGATGGAATTGTACCGTATAGATTTGTTTTTCTAAGTTTTGGCTAGCGGCAAATTCACATGTATCACTGCTAGCGATCTTTTCAAAGCCTGGAGCTAATTGACTTACTTGGTCCCCATGCGACATCCATACCATTTGATGAGTGTCTAAGCCTTTGAATAATAAAGATTCTTTGACCGTGATATCTGCACGACCATATTCTTTCTTTTCACAAGCTTTTACTTGACCACCATTCATGAAATGCGTCATTTGCATGCCATAACAAATACCTAAGATAGGTAAGCCTGCTTCAAAGATCCTTGGATCACATTTTGGTGCGTGATCTTCATATACGCTGTTTGGACCACCACTGAAGATGATACCTTTGACATCACCTAGTGCTTGGATTTCTTCTAGGGTCATCGTATTTGGGTGAAGTTCGCTATACACCCCGTATTCTCTGATTCTGCGGGCAATCAATTGGTTGTATTGACTACCAAAATCTAAAACTACTATTTTATCTGCCATATTTTTTACCTCGCTTATATTTTAACAAATTAACGTCTTATACGCTACTTTATTTCATGCAATAATAGAAAATAAAGATTACGATCAATACCCAACAAATTGGACTTACTTCTTTAGCTTTCTTGCTAAATAACATCGTAATGCCATAGACGATAAAGCCCATTGCTAGCCCATCAGAAATAGAATATGCCAATACCATGAAGATGATGGTAACAAAAGCACTAGCCGCAATAGCTGTATCTTGCCAATCAATTTCTTTTAATTGTTTAGCCATCAAGATCCCTACGACAAAGATCGCTGGTGCGGTTACGGCATTGACGGAAATGCTTAATACTAGTGGAGAAATAAATAATGATAACAAGAAACAGATACCAGTAGTTACTGCTGTTAATCCTGTTCTTCCTCCAGCTGCAACCCCTGCTCCTGATTCTACAAATGATGTTACGGTCGATGTTCCTAGAGCTGCCCCTACGACCGTACCAACAGAGTCTGCTAATAAGGCTTTTTCGATATTTTCCATTTCGCCTTTTTCATCTACTAGCCCAATGTTATTGCCTACAGCTACTAAAGTTCCTGCTGTATCAAAGAAATCCACGAATAAGAAACTGAAAATTACGATGAACCAGTTATCATGGGCAAATAGACCACCCATACCACGCATAAATGCCCCTACTGCTTCTGTATTGAAAGAGGCTGTGAATATATTTGTAGGTAAGCTTGGCATATTGGCAAATCCTGCCATACCTAAGATGATACCTACGATAGCTGTTACTAATAGGCCATAGAATGGTGCAGCATTGACACCTTTTACCATTAGACCGATCGTAACGACGATTCCAAAGATGGCTAAGATGACAGATGGATCTTTTAGATTACCTAAAGAAACGATGGTTGCTTCATTAGCAACGACGATACCAGCATTTTTTAACGCAATGAACGCAATAAAGAAACCAATACCTGCTCCGATCGCTAATTTCATGTTTTTAGGAATAGAATTGATGATCAACTTACGCACGCCAGTCACAGAGATCAAGATAAATACGACCCCTGATACCAATACAGCTGCTAAAGCTTCTTCAAAGCTATAACCATAGCCAACACATACTGTATAAGTAAATAGTGCATTTACCCCCATGCCTGGAGCTAAACCAATCGGATAGTTTGCTAAGATTCCCATTAGGATACTTGCAAAGCCACTAGCGATCGCCGTTGCAAAGAATACGGATGCTGGATCCATCCCTGTAAGATCGCCACCTAAGATCGCAGGATTGACACCTAGGATATAGGCCATTGCTAAGAAAGTAGTTAAACCAGCAAGGATTTCGGTCTTAACCGTGGTGTTTTTGGCTTTTAAATGAAATAATTTTTCTAACATATATACCCTTTCCTATATTTTATAAAACATTAAAGACACTTTAAGTTTAAAGTGTCTTTTGCTTGACCTTATTTTAAGCTAGCTTTGATAAAGCCAGTGAATAATGGATGTGCTCTATCTGGACGGCTCTTGAATTCTGGGTGATATTGAACCCCGATGAAGAAATCGTTATTAACGTTTTCCACAGCTTCAACCAAGCGACCATCTGGTGATGTACCAACGATTTCTAGACCATTGTTATTGAATTCATCACGGAATTGATTGTTGAATTCATAACGATGACGGTGTCTTTCGCTAATATTGGTTTCGCCATAGCATTTAGCTAATAAACTACCTTCTTTGATCGCACATGGATAAGCTCCAAGACGCATCGTACCACCTTTATCGATGTCATCATTTTGTCCAGGCATGAAGTCAATGACACGATGCGTGCTTAATTCATTGAACTCACGGCTATTGGCATCAGCATATCCTAAAACATTGCGGGCAAATTCAATTACCGCAATTTGCATACCTAAGCATAGACCAAGGTATGGCACATTGTTTTCACGTGCATAACGACATGCTGCGACCTTACCTTCGATACCACGATCACCAAAGCCACCTGGTACGATGATACCATCAACATCACCTAATAGTTCATCGATCGTTTCATTAGTGATTTCTTCTGCTTCGATCCATTTGATATTGACCTTCGCACCATTTTCATAACCACCATGCTTCAATGATTCGATGACTGATAGATATGCATCATGCAAACGTACATATTTACCAACCAAACCAATGGTAACTTGTTTATCACAACCATGTACTTTTTCTAACATGGCATTCCAGTGTGATAGATCGATTGGTTTTGTATCAAGCTTCAATTCACGACAAACGATTTCTGATAAATTTTGTTCTTCTAACATGATAGGTGCTTCATATAGATCACCAACCGTTAGATTTTCGATCACACAATCTGCTTTAACATTACAGAATAACGCAATCTTTTGTTTGACATCATCAGGAATACGACCATCGCATCTTGCTACGATGATATCTGGACGCACACCGCTAACTTGTAATTCTTTTACTGAATGTTGCGTAGGTTTTGATTTATATTCATTGCTACCTGGAATATATGGGATCAAAGTAACATGCACAAATAAGCAATCTTCTTTTGGTAGATCGATCGCAATTTGCCGAATTGCTTCGATAAATGGTTGTGATTCGATATCCCCTACCGTACCACCAATTTCGGTAATGATGACATCAGCATTGCTTTTTTCACCTACCGAATAGACGAAACGTTTTATTTCATTAGTAATATGAGGAATAATTTGTACGGTATCTCCTAAGTACTCGCCTCTTCTTTCCTTATTTAAAACATTCCAATAAACTTTACCAGTTGTTAGATTTGAATACTTATTTAGATCTTCATCGATGAAACGTTCATAATGTCCTAAGTCTAGATCAGTTTCTGCCCCATCATCGGTTACGAAAACTTCACCATGTTGATATGGTGACATCGTTCCTGGATCGACATTGATATATGGATCCAATTTTTGTGAAATGACCTTAAGACCACGTGATTTTAATAAACGTCCTAAAGATGCTGCCGTAATACCTTTTCCAAGTCCGGAAACGACACCACCCGTTACAAATATATACTTCATATTATCCTCCTATAACTACATAAAAATAAAAAGAAGTCACTAAATGCGACGACAATTTGTCGTTTTTTTTTTAGAACTTCTTTTTAACCACTGCTATGATATCAAATTTTAGCTTTAATTACAATAACTATTGTAGCAAATCATCAAGAATTTGCACCATCTGATCATGTTGGACATATCCTGGTACATATCCATAAACACTTTGATCATCATCGAAGAAGAAAGCACTAGGGAAGCCTTGCACTCCATACATGCTATGTACTTGATTATTCTCATCATAGATCACTTCGATATCGATGTCATTATCTGCTAGCCATTTTTCAATGCCAGCTTCATCTAACTCCCGATCCATATTTGGTGATGTCACAAGATAAAATTGAATTTGGGGATATTGCTTTTGCAATTCTTTTAGATCAGCGATCTCTTGTTTACAATAACCACACCATGTCCTAAAGAATGTTAATACGACATGTTGATCTTTGATATCGCTTAAAGTTACGGTATTACCTTTATTCGTTTTTAAGGTAAAGCCATATTTTTCCATATCGGTTTGTTCTTGTGCCGTTTGATTTTGATCTTGTGTGATATTGTTGGTATTAGCTTGTAAGTTCAACACTTGTTGACTAGCATTTACAAACATATAACCACCCATCACGATCATCAAAGCTCCACCAACGATGGTCGTATACTTCATGATATGACGCTTTTTATTTAAGATATTTAGCATTTCTTCCGTAAATAGACCGACCAACAAGAACATGATGACAAAGCCTAAGATGTAACACAAGATATATACGACACCAAGCCCGATGCTACCTGCGGTTGACGCCAAAACGATGGCACTTGTTAGATAAGGGCCAATACATGGGGTCCATGAAAAACTAAACAAGAAACCAAATAATAGGGCATTTAAATAATTCATCTCATTTAGATTTACCTTAGCTCCTAATTTCTTTTCGCTCATCAGCGCAGGAACCTGAATGACCCCTAGGGTATTTAAACCAAAAAAGATCAACAAAAATGCCCCAATAAATGAAATGATCAAGCTATAGCGACTAAAGAACCCATTAAATACGCTAGCAGAAATACCTAATAATAAGATGGCAAACGATACTCCGGTAACAAAAAAGCAGGTCGTAATAAATACTTTCAAACGTGAATAAGTTACATTACCTTGTTCATCTACACTTTTTGCCCCACTTGCTAGATAACCAAAATATAATGGCAATACTGGTAAGATACATGGCGAAAAGAAAGACAACAGTCCTTCAATGACCATGGAAATAACGATTGACATATCCATAGGCTATATCACCTTAAATAAGATACAAGCAATGACGATGATACCTAAAGCAATACGATAGTAGCCAAAGATCGTAAAGTCATGCTTACGAATATATTTCATCAATGACTTGATAGCAATGATGCTCACCACAAAGGCCACGATCATACCTAACAATAAGATACTAATACCTGCAAGATCTAAGCTCATCTTTAATTTAATTAATTTTAACAAGCTAGCCCCAAACATCATCGGAATAGCTAAGAAGAAAGAAAACTCACTAGCTACCTTTCTTGAGCAGCCGACGATCGTTGCCCCAATGATCGTTGAACCACTACGGCTAGTTCCTGGGATCAAGGCCAACATTTGGAAAGCTCCGATCTTTAACGCTGTCATATAATCTAGATCTTCTAGGGTCTTGATATGCGCAGGCTTTTTGTTTTTCTCGATATAGATAAAGATGACCCCATATAAAATCAAAGTAATGGCTACGGTCAAAGGATTATACAACAACGTATCGATGATATCATCGAACAATAATCCCACGATTGCTGCTGGAACAGCTGCTACTGCCACCTTAAACCATAAGATCCAAGTGTTTTTCTTTTGAACAGCACTTTTTTTCGGACTAAAGGGATTTAACTTATTAAAATATAACAACAAGACAGCTAAGATACTGCCAAATTGGATGACGACCATGAACATATCCACAAATTCTTTATTCATTGCGGCATCTTTATATACCTGCAATGGCATAAAGGCATCTACTAAGATCATATGTCCGGTCGAACTGATAGGTAACCACTCGGTAATACCTTGGACGATCCCTAAGATGATCGTCTTGATAATTTCAAAAATAAACATATTCTCAACCTCGATTTAAAATTATAGCTTATCTTTATGTAATTGGAAAGTTTAACGTTCACTTTTTTTGATCATGCGACGATACTTGCTGATAACTTCTTTATACGCATCATAGCTTTGGATCCGTGGGTTCCAATCTGGATCACCAATCGTGCCTGGCGTATTGATACGATAGCGATCGGTCTTGTTCAAAAGATCGAAGAAATTGATGATCGCATATTCACATGGACTATTTAATGCATAAGCGATGAAATTATCATTCATCAATTCATAGCGATAGTTATGGGCCTTAAAAAACGCTTGGGTATGCTTTTTGAAGCTAGCTTTGCTATGAGCATACCATGAACGCAAGGTCTGATTATCATGCGTGCCGGTATAGATGATCAAATTTTCAGGTAGCTCTGTTTGGTTTTTAGGATCAAAATTAAATTGAATGACATGCATGCCTTTAAATTGATAATGATCACGCAAGATCAAAACTTCATCTCTTAACAAGCCTAGATCTTCCACAACGATATTGATATCTGGACACACTTCAAACAAACGATCAAAGAAAGCATAGCCTGGAGCTTCACACCACTGTCCATCGATAGCTGTTGGACAATCAGCTTTGATCTTCCAATAGGTATCAAACGCTCTAAAATGATCGATCCGGATGATATCAAACATCTTAGCCGTATGACTTAAACGTTCGATCCAAAACTTAAAGTCTGTTTGTTGCAAATATTCCCAATCATAGATCGGATTGCCCCATCTTTGACCGGTGGCACTAAAGTAATCTGGTGGTACCCCCGCGATAAAACTAGGATAATTATCTTTATCTAATAAAAAACACGCTTTATTATCATATACATCATTGCTATCCAAGCCTACATAAAAAGGAATGTCCCCCATGATCATGATCCCTTTTTTATTAGCATATTTTTTTAGTTGCTGCCATTGCTGATACAACATATATTGGATAAAACGCTCATAGGCCAAATGAGGCTCATCTTCTGGGGTCAATGTTTGCTTTTCCCAACAGTTCCAACATTTATTATCATTTAGTTTCTTTAAAGTAATGAACCTTGCATAGCTTTCGACCCATGGATTGCTTTGTAAAAAAGCCGCATAAGCTGCATCTGCCTTAAAATTACTAAAGGCTTCTTCTAAATAAGGTTTCTTATACAATCTAACCTTATCATAATAGATCCTATCTACTTTGCCATCGATCGCTCTTATCGTCTTGATCAGTTTAGCTTTTTTCAATAGCTCCAATGAAATATATAACTCATCCATCGCATAACTTGAATATGGTTGATATGGTGAATTACCATAACCTAATGGATTAAGTGGCAAGATCTGCCAGATCTTAAAACCGGTTCTTGCGATCAAATCCACAAATTCATAACTTGTCTTACCAAAATCCCCTATGCCATGTAAACTAGGCAAAGAAGCTATCGGCATCAAAACACCTGCTTTTTTCATCTTCTACCTCTTTTATACATCTTATTTATTATAACCTATTAAGGCTTATTTTTAACTTTAAACAGTTAAAAAGGCATAATTATGCTATTTTTCACCTAAATTTCACATTTTGTTTACAATTAGTTCACTTTGAACCTTTATCATTAATACCGTACAAAGGAGGAATACATGATGATTGAAAATGAAAATATCGTAATTGACAGTGAAACAGGGCAAGTTATCAACAACAAGCCAAGCAAAAAAGACAAGAAAAATCATCCTGTCCTTATCTGCATCTTAAGTCTTGTAATTAGTTTAGCTGGCGGTTTCGCCGGTGGTTATATCGCTGTAAAAAATACAGCTCATACCGTGATCTATAAAAATGAAACCCCAACAGCCCCAGCTAGTTTTGATGATCCAACTAGTTTGCAAAGCGTGATTGCATCCGTTAAGGATAGTGTGGTCGAAATCAACACAGAGGTCGTATCGGAAACTAATGATTATTTTGGTTTCTTTGGAATGCCTAGTCAACAAGTGATCCAAGAAGGAGCAGGATCAGGTGTCATCATCTCTACTGATGGTTATATCATCACGAATAACCATGTCATCGAAGGTGCAACAAACATCAATGTTCGTTTAACTGATGGTAATGTTTATCCCGCTACTTTGATTGGTACCGACAGCAAAAGCGATATCGCGGTGGTAAAGATCGAAGCAAATGGTCTAAGCCCTGCTACGATCGGTGATTCTGATAAATTATTAGTTGGTGATGATGTCATCGCTATTGGTAATCCGCTAGGTTCTTTAGGCGGCACCGCTACCAATGGTATCATCAGTGCCTTGAATCGTCAGGTGACCGTTGGTAATGAATCAATGAACTTGATCCAAACCAACGCGGCGATCAATGAAGGTAACTCTGGTGGTGCTTTATTTAACGCCAATGGGGAATTGGTAGGTATCGTTAACGCTAAATCTTACGGTACTGCTATCGAAGGTCTAGGTTTTGCGATCCCGATCAACGATGCCATCGATGTAGCGCAACAATTGATCGAATCTGGTCATGTAACCGATCGCGCAACGCTTGGTGTTTATGTTACCGAATTAAAACAAGATAGCAACGGCTATAAAGCTGGTTTATATATTAGTGACACGATCGAAGGTGGTGCCGCTAGCAATGCTGGTCTACAACCATATGATCGCATCATTGCCTTAAATGATGTAGAAATCTCTAACTATACCGATCTTAGCAATGTCTTGAAAGACTACAAAGTTGGAGATACCGTAACTTTAACAGTTGTACGTGAAGGCAAGCAATTAAATGTTGAAGTTACCCTAACGCAACCTATTGTGACAAGCGATGAGCAATAGCCTCTAGCTTGGCAATAGAGATATAGTGTACCGGATATTTAGAAGATATGCGATCAGCCTTGACATAGTCAACATAAATAACTTGATCGAAGGTGTCTAAAATTTCTAATCCCCTCTTGATACCAGGCATCTCCGGTACAATTGAAGCAAGTGCTAAACGATAGTGCTTGCTTTTTTTGTGATATCGTTTTAGTTCTTGGCTTAAGCGCCCCGTATTATTGGTGCTCAAACGATCGATGACCATGACATCACGCAGATGATCCGCATCGATATTTGGCAAGGTCTTAAAATACCGATAGATCAGATCGGTATAACTATCTAGATCGATCTTATAATCCATCTTACCTTCTAGATAACATCCAAAATCCATCAACAAGTTAAATACGCTTTGCTTGGTGGTGTTGATGATGTAATCTAAGGTATGCAAAAAGCGTCCGCTATTATTCATTCTTTCCAAGACATCCTCTAACCGGTGGATCTTGGCCATTTCTTCTTGATTTAACCATGGGGTATCGATGATCTCATATGGAGGTTCTTGATGATAAACATATTGATATTTATGTAGATCATCGGCCATCGGCGTACCATGCAAGATCTTTAAAAAACCAAGCTGCAGCATATGGGCATTTAGATGATAAGCCGTATCAAAGCTTTGTTGTAAGCTAGCCATATCTTCATACGGTAAGCCAACGATCAGATCGATGTGGATATGCATGTTTTGCTTAGCCAACAAACGTTGAATATTTCTTTTTAGTTTGGTCGTATCGGTCTTGCGATTGATATAAGCCAAGGTTTTTTCATTGAATGACTGCATACCGATCTCTAATTGGAATAATCCTACTGGGGCTTGCTGCAAAAGCTCGATGGTTTCATCATCCATGATATCGCCAGCCACTTCAAAATGAAAACATACTTCATCGCTAAAGGACTTGCCGCTATTTTCCATGATGAAACGAATGATCTGCTTGCTGCGTTCTCGATTAGCGTTAAAGGTACGATCGACGAATTTAATCGTCTTGGTCCCAGAATTGGCTAAACGTACGATATTATCAAAAGTTGTAGCTAGATCAAAAAAACGCACTTTTCCACATCGACCGGATAAACAAAAGTCACAACTAAAAGGACAGCCCCGGGTCGTTTCGATATAGACGATCCGTTTATTAACGCTTTGGATAAATTCATCACTATAAGGATTGACTGGATCATGGGTTGGGACATAACTTTCTTTGATGATCAAGCGACCATCTTGGCGATAGGTCAATCCCGGCACTTTATCTAGATCTTGATGATGATATAAACAATTAGCTAGCTGCGCAAAGCTTTCTTCCCCTTCCCCGCTGATGATAAAATCGATCGTTGGATGTGCTAACATGATTTGTTTTTGATTGTAGCTCACTTCTGGACCGCCTAAACATATCTTGACCTGATCATCTAACGCTCTAATGGCTTTGATCAATTCATACATCTTGGTGATATTCCAGATATAGCAAGATAGCCCGATCAATCTAGGTTTGCTTGCTAAGATCTCTTGAGCTAATTGTTGCATATCGACATGGATCGTTGAATCAAATAAGCTTGTGCTAAGATGCTTATCACCATAAGCTTTGATCCCTGCATCCAAACACCATATCGCCAAGGCCTTATGGACATATTTGGCATTTAAGCTAACCAAAGCGATATTATACATAAGATCTTGTAAACAATCGCTCAAACTATCATAAAAAGTATCAGCGATCTTCTCTACGCGATGATCACATTTTCGCATGGCCATCTTGCCATATGCTTTGATCATCGTTAGATCATTTTCACCATCACCAATGGCATAAATTTCTTCTTCCCCATATTTTTGTGCAATAATTTTTAACCCGATATCTTTGCTGCTTGTTTTTGCAAAGATATCTAAATTATCATCATTGCTTAAGGCATTCACTTCATAATGTTCCAAGATATATTTTTGGATACGAGCAAGCTTATCCGGATCAGCAATCTTGACATATATACCATTGCACGCTTTTTCCGCTTTTAGCTGTGCATAGGTCTTATGATCTTCACGATATGGAATATTAAGTTCTTCATCACGATAAAAACCATGGTAGTAACCATCAGTAATGCAATATTGACAATCATTTGCTTGCAAATAGCTTTCTATCGCTTCAAAATCATCCATATTCATATGAAAGCTTTGTACTTCTTGCATCTCTTTATCTAGGATAAGGGTCCCATTGCTGCAGACCAAAAAATCTAATTCTAGATCTAATTGCACTAATTCAGGATATATCATCTTAAATGAACGTCCCGTTACGATCCCAAACTTATGTTTCTTTTGAAATCGTTTGATCGTCGCAAGATTTTCTTGGCTTACTTCACCATTTAATTTTAAAGTTCCATCATAATCTGAGCCAAATAACATACAATTCTCCTAATCTAATAAATTTCTAATTCTATCGCCATATCCTTCTAAAAAGGCTTGCGTTTGTTCTGCTAAAAAACTTGCGACCATCTTTTCATCGGTATAGATATGTCCACCATCGATCATTTTGGCATCTTGATAGAATGCGATGATCTGCTTTACTTTATCCTTGATAGCTTGTGATCTAAACCAAGGAAGGTATGGCAGATCTGGTGCGCTTTCTAGCTTAGCTAAAGGATCAAATACCTGTTGCTTGCTAAGAAACAAATGATCTAGCTGATACCATTCCGCTTTGATCTTAAAGATAAAGCTTGGATCTAAAGCTAGCGCTTTTTGATAAGCTTGCTTAGCTGGCAAAACGATCTTTTCGACCCAATATTTATCACAAAACAAATGCGTAAGATAGCCTACATAATAAGCAAGCTCTTGCTTATTGGCCCCTAAAACATAAGCTTGATAAAAGCCTTCATGATCGATAGAACATTTACCTTTATCTTTTTGACAATGAGAGATCTTGCTAGCAGGTTGATAAGTTAATCCATCGCTCAAGATACGACCGCTATCCGGCGCTACACACCCCCAATAAAGCAAAGTCTCATCTAATGGTAAATGCTGTTTGATCATTTGGGCAAAGCGCAAATGGGTTATCCAACTAGCCATATATCTTTCCTCACTTTTGTTTCTAGTATATCATTGTTTGCCACATTACTAAATGAAAAACACAGATTGCTCTGTGTTTTAAACATTTACTTTTTTGATATCACGATAATTGATCAATTCGATATTATTTTCAGCAAAGAAAGTTTTTAGTTCATCCGAACATAACACATCTAATTCTTGCATTCTTTGCAGATTATAGGAAGACATTCCATAGATGCGTGAATCTAGATATGCAGGATGGGCCATGATCTCGATCGTACCTTCATTTTCAATGCACAACTTTTTGATCATTTCGATCGAAACATTTTTATCGTAGAAGGTACTGAAAAATTTTACTTTTTCATAACCATTGGTTGATTCATTTTCATCTTTCATGCGCATTGGCAGATCATATTCAGCAGCTAAGCGTTTTGCAACCTTGATGCATTGAGGTTCAGTATGCACATGATGATGCGAATCGATATGCGTAGGTTTTTTACCTGCTAGTTTGATAAATTTGACCATTTGCGCCTTCCACTCTGCATATAGATCATCTTCATTCATCTCCGGATAACCATTAGGATATTTACCTTTATGGATAAAATTCCCCTCATCATCAAGATAAGCGGTCTTTTTAGGTAACAAAGCCTTACCTGCTGTCAATACCAAGTGGATGCCCACCCCAAGATCTGGATATTTCTTAGCTTCTTGTAGCGCATATTCCACATATGACATATTCATCATGGCTGTGGTAGAGCGTACCACTCCATTGACATGGGTTTCGATAGTACCTAATACTGCGCCTTTGCTGATACCAAAATCATCAGCGTTGATTATAAAACGTTTGATCATTTACTTTCTTTCCTTCCTTCATATTATTGCCTATTTAGCTTGAACTAATAAAGCCCTTACACATTTGAATTTATTATAACACAAGAATGATGAAGGAAAATTTCAGGATATGAAACTTTAATCCTTATGTTTTGTATTTTTTTTACCATAATGAGCTTGGTTAGGCTTATTTTGATAATTATTCTTCATCGGTTTGACCAGACAATGTTTGCCATAACCGATCAGATCTTCACGATGCGCC
>JALEMK010000014.1 GCA_022768265.1 Erysipelotrichaceae bacterium | reverse complement strand
AATAATTAATTACATTGGCCAAATCTTTAGTGCTACCTGCAACAACACCATCTTCTCTAATAATTGCTCCACCTTTTACAGTGCTACCATCTGAAAATTTAAATCCTTCTTTATACTGATATCCAGATTCTTCTCCACCATCTGATACAAATATAATGTTATTTTTATTTTTTAACCTTAATAATAATTTGATTATTGGTAATTGAAGATGATATCCATCTCCAATTACTTCACATGTCGCAGTTTCATATAACAAAGCTGCAGTAATCATATTTGGATCTCTGTGATGCAAAGAATTCATTGCATTAAAAGTATGTGTAATATTAACTTGATATTTATCAAATAAACTACAAGCTAATTCATAATTACATTTAGTATGTCCAAAAGAAGGTATTATCCCGTTTTTCACTAATATTTCGATAGCTTTTGAAGCATTTTTTGTTTCAGGAGCTATTGTCATAATTTTAATTAAATCATTATTCTCTTTAACAAACGATTCAAACTTATCAATATCAATATCATAAATATTATTTGGATCTATTGCACCACATTTATCTTTATTTAAATGTGGTCCTTCCAAGTGCACACCTAAAAAAACAGCACCACTACTTTGAGCTTTCTTAAAATTACGATATTTATAAAAAAGTTCTCTGTATTTTTCATAACTTCTAGGACCAATTGTGGCTAAATAACCACCAACACCTCTAGATAAATAATTGCTTGATAACTCACATAGCTTTTCTGTTTCACTAGATAGCCCTAGCATTCCATGCGTATGAATATCGACTATAGGTGGTAATATAATATAATCATATTTATCATTCTCACCAATTTTAGAAATATCAATTAATTTTTCATCATCGTATTTTAATTTATAAACTCCTAAGCAATTATCTATAAATGATTTTGCAACAATTTCTTTCATTTTACATCCTTTCTTTAATCATCTAACTTCCAAACTTTAAAAACAACACCATCTCTCACATTTTTAGCTATTACACCATAGCCATATAAAGAAGCAATCGATTTTACAATAGATAGCCCTAAACCTGTGCCACCTTTTTTTCCTTTGACATATGCATCAAAAATATCATTAATATTATCTATTTGATCTCCATCATTGTAGATAGTTAATGATGTTTTATTTAGAGTTACTTCTATCTTACTTCTCGCATATTTAGTAGAATTATCTAATAAATTTAACACCAAATCCTCCCAATGTTCATATGTCCCACAAAATTGAGCTGGATACAAAGTAGTTTTAATTTTTATGTTTTTTATTTGTAAAGTTTCTTTAAATGTAAATAAACATGAATTTACGATTTCAACCATGTCTATTTCCTGATCAGTTACTTTTTTTATTGAATTTAAGTAATTTAACTTATTCAAATTAATTAGTCTTTGAATATCAAATAACATCTTATTACTTGTAATAAAAATCTTATCGTAATAATCATAAATTTGATTTTCAGGTATTTCTGAATCTTTAAGTAATTCAACGATCAACAAAATATTTGATAATGGTGATTTTAAATTATGTGAAATGTTTTGAATCATAGTAGTTTTTGTTCTATTTGATTCACTTATCAATCTTCCAATATCAATCAATTTATTGCTTAATTCCTCAAGTTCATCATTTTTAATCGTTTTCAATTTTGTAACATCAATATCATCATTTAAGCCAACTAAAATTTTATTGCAGTAATTAATTATATGCTTAATGTAGTTATTTTCTGAGTATATCCTAATTGATATATAAATTAAAAATATCATCATTAATACTGTATACACATAAAATAAAACTTCATAATTAAAAACTAGCACAATTATAGATAACAAAATTAATATAGTTGAAATTATTACCACATCTTTATTAGAATTATTCATTTATCACTAACTTATATCCTTCTCCATATACTGTTTCAATTTGAATACCTGGGACTTTCTTCCTAATTCTTCGTATAGTATCATCAAGCACCCTACCACTTCCAAAATAATTACTATCCCAAATAATGCGTAATAATGTATTCCTATCTATTACTCTATTTACATTATTTGATAAGTAATAAAGTAACTCAAACTCTTTTGTTGTCAAATTTATTTTGTCATCCTTATGGTAAAGAGTTTTATCAACAATAGATAAATCTAATTTACTCAGCGCATTTATTGGCGCTTCGCTATTTGCTCCTTTATAATGCTTTAAAATATTATTTATTCTTAACACTAATTCTTTTTTGGAAAATGGCTTTGTAATATAATCATCACTACCAATTTCAAGTCCTGTTACTTTATCAAGTTCTGTATCTCTTGCTGACAAGAAACATATAGGAACCGTATTATTAAACTTTCTAATTTCTTTAAACAAATCAAAACCTGATTTATTATCTTCGAGCATAATATCTAATATCCAAAGATCAGGCTTGTCAATAATATATTCTGTAGCCGATGAATACGAATAAATGCCATGTGCTAAAAAGCCATTATTTTTTAAAGTAAAGCAAATTAAATCATTCATTAACTTATCATCATCAACCACGTAAATTAATTTAGCCATTAGAAACCTCCTTGAATATATTATAATTCAAATCAAATATTTTAGAATGTGTGAAAGTGTCAAATGATTTTCTAAATTATTGATTTATGTATAATCGCCATGATTAAATGTAATCACACAAGAAAGGGGTTTCGTAAAATGGAAATTTTAATTCAAGCAATTATCATCACTCTATTTGTTTACGTTGAACAAAGAATTATTAGTACGATGACAATTGGCTCAAATCCTCCAATTATTGGAGGTATCTTTGTAGGCTTAATCATGGGAAATGTAGAATTAGGCTTATATATTGGAACTGTTTTAACTTTAATGTCTCTAGGAATGTATACCTTTGGAGGAGCAGCTATTCCAAATTACTTTTTGGGATCTGTTCTAGGTACAGCTGTTGCTATTACAATGCTCAATGCTAATCCTTCAATGGCAACTAATGAAGCAATTAATGTTGCAATTTCTACAATTGCAATCCCTGCTTCAATGGTTGGAATTGTTTTGGGACAGATTTGTACTATGGCGTGTACAGCAATTGTACAAATTATGGCAAAATATGCTAAAGAAGGTAATTCAAAAAAATATAATTTGTGGTTTTGGATTAATACTTTAGGAACAAATGGTATTCATGTAGCCTTACCTACTTTTATAGGTATTATGTATAGTGCTCAACTAGCATCATTAATTAATATAATTCCTCAAATATTTTTAGATATATTTAATTTAGCAGGTGGATTACTTCCTGTTATGGGGTTTGCGCTATTATTGTCAATGATGAATTTAAAAGCATATTGGCCATTCTTGTTGGTGGGATATTTTGTTATCGCTTATACTAACACGACCATAATTGGTTTATCTATTCTTTCATTAGGAATTATCGGTATATATTATTGGGCTAATTCAAAAGAGAAAAAATGTGAGGATTTAGACGATGAAATTGACTAAAAAAACATTAAATGAGATTAAAATGCGCCATATATATGGAATTCAGCAAACTTGGTCATACGATATAATGATGGGATCTGGTTATCTATGGTCTTTACTTCCCGCAATTAATGAACTGTATAGAGATAATCCAGAAAAACAAAAAGAAATAATGACCAGAAATATGCAATTTTTTAATACTAGTGCAATCTTCTCCCCATTAATTCAAGGAATTCATGTTGCCATGATGGAATCTGATCAAAATGAAATTGGAGAAAATATCAAAGCTGCTATGATGGGTCCTATGGCAGGTGTTGGTGATACATTAGCAGGAGTAATTGTCAATCCTATAACAACTCTTATTGGTTGTCAATTTGCTCTAATGGGAAACTGGTTTATTGCATTATTAATCATATTAGGTGTTAGAGTTGGATGGATATTCACACAATGGAAGCTTTTTGACTTAGGATATAATAAAGGGGTTGAAGCAATTGAAAGCACAAAAAGTAATGCTTTACTAACCAAAGGGGTTGAATTAGTTACCATGTTTGGCGCATTAGTACTAGGCGGTTTTATCCCATCAATGCTAAGTTCCATTGAAATTGGTTTAGAATATTCATCTACACTATCAATGGAAGGAGAAACAATGGACTCTGTTGTCAAAGTTCAAGATTTTTTCAATAACATATGTCCATATCTAGTCCCAATTCTACTAGTTTTATTTTATGTATATCTATTAAAAAAACACAAATTCACTTCAACAAGATTATTAATATTAACATTTATCTTAGCAATTATTGCTTATTTTACAAATTTATTTGTAATCATATAATAAAAAAGTAGCAGATAAAATCTGATACAATCCCACTGAAATAGACACACGAAAAATTTAAAATTATCCCATCGCTGTGAAACTACAAAGATGGGATTTTATTATGGGAAGAAAAGCTAAATATACACAGGAACAAAAAGTACAAGCATGTGAAGATTCTTTTGCGCTTACGTTAAAACAAACAATACATTTTCTTACAACCATTTCTATTATGTTAGAACTGATTTTTTTACCTTTTAATCCAATTCACTCTCATTATCAGATATAAATTGTGTTAAATATATCGGTAAGCATAAAATATCTCCATCCTTTGATAAATCTTTTGTGTGAATGATATAACGTTGGAGAATTCTATTAGAGAACTTCTTATAAAACTCATCAATTGAAGCATGTTTCTTATAATTAGACGATTTAACTTCAATGGGACATATTTTATTCTTCTTAGCTAAGATAAAATCAATTTCATAGTTTTTCTTTTGTGTTACGTTAGGAAAAGTATAATAGAATAGTTCATTTCCTGTTGCTGTCAATATTTGAGCCACAGCATTCTCATATAGATATCCTAAATTAGCTTGTAATTTATCATTTAATAATTTCTTATAGATAGTATTTTCTGTAAAATCTTTATCTTTAAACATCAGTGTAACAAAAAGTCCGGTATCCCCCAGATACAGCTTAAATTTAGTTAGATCTTTATATGCAGATAATCCTACATTTGGATCATTGGCATGATACGCTACATTTACTACCTTGGAATCTTTTAGTTCAGATATCATGCTTAGTATAGAATTATCTGAGGTTTTATATGAATCGATTACTTTCTTAGTTTGGAAACCTTTTGTGTTCTTATTTAGCTGTGATGGAATAGCTTCAAACAACATTGCCAATCTGCCAGTAGAATCTATTTTTTTAAAATCATCTTCGTACAGATTCAAGATATCTCTTTTTACCATATCTACTTTTCTAAAATTATTACTTGTAATATATTCATAAACAGCCTGAGGCATTCCTCCTACTAACATATATAGACGGAATTCCTTCATTAATTTTCTATTAGTTTGATCTCCGATACCTTTTTTGCTGTCAGATACCGTTTTTAATAATGTTGATGTTTTATCATTACCTAAAGCCCATAAGAATTCATCGTAATCCATCGGAAACATTTGTAATTTTCTTTCTTCACTTGGTATAAGAATATCTTTAACATTCTTTTTTATTGAGATTAAAGATCCAGTTTCGATATAATCGTATCTACCATCTTTTACCAATACTTTGATAGCTTGTCTTGCTTTAGGACATAGTTGTACCTCATCAAAAATAATAACTGATTTTCTTTCTTGCAAATCTACATTGTATTGTAATTGTAGTTGCAAGAAGAAAAAGTTTAAATTAGACAAATCATTAAACAATTCAACTATTTGAGGCGATGCAATTGAAAAGTCAATTAAGATATAGCTATCATATTCCTCTTTGGCAAATTTCTCTACAACAGTTGATTTACCAACACGACGAGCTCCTTCTATCAATAATGCTGTTTTTCCATTAGATTCTGTTTTCCATTCCTTTATTTTTTCGTAAATTTTTCGTTTGAACATAGGCAATATACCTCCTGCATTTAATTATATCCAAAAAACGCAATTATCTCAACATCTAAACCTCCAATAATCGCAATTACAAAATGCTATCAACCTCCTAAATCCGCACATTCCAGCGAGTGTGATCTTTGATCATGAAATATATCAGTGCACTAAAAAACAGAACTATCTAAAAACACAGTAAAAAATGGTGAAAATTTACTGAATTAAACAAAAGAGCTAAACATCAACTATATCACCAGTTATTGTTCGGCATTATTGCGTTTATTATTACATCATTAATAGCTATAGATTACTACAAAAATAAATGGTAATAGCATTAATTTGCAAAATCTTTAAGGGTCAAGACTTTAGCGGTCAACTTTAAGGAATCCATCTAACCGTAAAAAAAGAGGAATCAATGCAAATTTTTTTGCCGATTCCTCCTTTTCTTTCTATTATTAAAGTTGCCAAACCTAATACTAGAAAGAAGGTATTAACCATAGATAATTATATAACACAATTGCTTGATGTCATAGATGAAGATTCCTCTGTTATCGATATAAAGATCGATAATAATGTCAAATCTGTTACTATTACCAAGAACCTAAAACATGATCTTGTATGTCCTGTATGTGGTTCAAGACTTTATTCCAAAGGAAGATTTACCAAGCATCCTAAAAACTAGATTCTACAGGATAGCTACAATGATTGATAGATAATTAATAGGTTTGATATTATCTTTCAACATTAAAAAAAGCTTATGTTATTAGTTGGATTTCAACTATGTCAGAAGCTTTTTCTATTTTGTTTGTCCCCTGAAGTCAACCCCTGTTGTTTTCGGAAAATTTATTGTCCCCCGTTTTTGACCCCTAAAGAATTTGGTTACCCAAATAATACACGAAATATTTTAATTATTAGAATATTCCGTATGATACTCCATCTTCATCAACGCCCATATCATATGCTGCTGGATGTTTAGGTAATCCTGGCATGGTCATGATAGCGCCTACATAAACGACGATGAAACCAGCACCAGCACTAACGTTTAGATCTCGTACATGAATCGTAAAATCTTTTGGACAACCTACGATCTTAGCATCATCTGTTAATGAATTAGGTGTTTTGGCCATGCATATTGGTAAATTAACAAATCCTAGCTCATTAAAACGTTTGATTTTAGCTTGTGCTTCCTCACTATATTCAACATCCTTAGCACCATACATTTTTTGCGCTATAGTTAAAACTTTATTTTCGATACTATCATTTTCATCATATAAGAACTTAAAGTTATTTTCTACTTCACATAGATTCATAACAGTCTTAGCTAATGATAATGTACCTTTTGAACCATTGGCCCAACCATCAGCTTCTTCAACTGGATGACCATTATCTTTACACCAATTTAACAAAGCATCAACTTCTGCTACGGTGTCTTTAGCAAATTTATTTATCGCAACAACATAAGGCAAATTAAATTGCTTGATTGAATCAATATGCTTAGCAAGATTATCTACACCTTTTAATAAAGCTTCTACATTTTCTTCACCTAATTTATCAGCTTCTACTCCTCCATGCATCTTTAAAGCACGAACAGTAGCAACGATAACAACACAATTTGGATGTAAACCAGCTTTTCGGCATTTGATATCTAAGAACTTTTCAGCTCCTAGGTCTGCACCAAATCCAGATTCAGTAACTACATAATCAGCTAATTTAAGGGCTGTTTGGGTTGCAACGATCGAATTACAACCATGGGCGATATTCGCAAAAGGTCCACCATGGATAAATACTGGTGTTTTTTCTAGGGTTTGTACCAAGTTAGGTTTAATAGCTTCTTTCATGATAACGCTAAGTGCACCTGTGATATTTAGATCTTTGATCGTAACAGGTTGATCATCATAAGTATAAGCTACGATACATTTTCCTACTTTTTCTTCAAAGTCTTTTAGATCTTTGCTTAAACATAAGATTGCCATGATTTCAGTAGCAACCGTAATAACAAAGCCATCTTTTCTTTCGATACCATTTGTTTTCTTATCCTGAGCGATCGTAATGCTTCTTAAAGTACGATCATTCATATCTAAACAACGTTTCCAAACTACTTTAGTTGGATCGATATTTAACGGATTATCTTGATAGATACTATTGTCTAAGATTGCTGAAACTAAATTATTTGCCGTAGTTATTGCGTGCATATCCCCAGTAAAGTGCAAATTGATTTCTTCCATTGGCACCACTTGAGAATATCCTCCACCGGTTGCTCCACCTTTTAAACCAAAAACAGGTCCTAAAGATGGTTCTCTTAAACAACCCATTACTTTTTGGTCTAATGCAGCTAAACCATCGATCAACCCAACCGTTGTCGTTGATTTACCTTCACCGGCTTTAGTTGGATTGATAGCGGTTACTAAAATTAATTTACCATCTTTCTTGGTATGATCAACTTTTGCAATATCTACTTTTGCCTTATATTTACCATACATTTCTAATGCTTCATCGATATTGATTTTGTGAGCAATTTTATCAATTGTTTCCATTTTATTAGCTTGAGCAATTCTTAGATCGTTATTCATAATGGTCTCCTTACATTTGTTTTCTATTTTCCATTGCTTTGATCAAAGATAGTTCATCGACATAATCGACATGACTTCCCATTTGAAGTCCATGGGCTATCCTTGTAACCAAAACATCTTTATCTTTTAAAACATTGCTTAAATACATTGCGGTTGTTTCCCCTTCTAAAGTAGGGCTAGTTGCAATGATAACTTCTTTTACACCATCAATTCTTTCAAGTAAACTATCGATATTTAAATCTTGAGGCATAATACCTTTAACGCTTGATATCAAACCATTTAATACATGATATTGTCCATGATATTCATTGGTTTTTTCCATGGCAATGACATCCTTAAACGATTGTACGACACAAATAACATCTTTGTTGCGACTATCATCTTTACATATATCACATATATCGTCTTCAGTATAGTTACCACATATTTTACAAGGCTTGATATTACTTTTTGCATCGATCAATGCTTGAGCGAACATTTGAATTTCTTCATCACTTTTTTCAAGCATCAACATCGCATAGCGTTGGGCACTTTTCGTACCAACCCCTGGTAACATCTTAAATGATTCTATCAAGTTTTCTAAGCTTTTAGGATACATTAAAATACTCCAGGAATACTTACTCCTGCGGTTACTGATCCCATTTTATCTTCACGATCTTTATTAGCTTTAGCGTTAGCTTCATTAAATGCTAATAAGATCATATCTTGCAACATGTCTTTATTTTCTGCCGTTAAAACATCTTCTTCGATCTCAACGCTTAAAACTTCATGTTTACCATTGATCTTTACAGCTACTGGGCCATTTTTGCCTTCGTATTCTGATTCATTTAATTCTTTTTCTACTTTTGTAACTTTTGATTGCATTTTTTGTGCTTCTTTTAATAATCTTTGTAAATCCATTTTTATTACTCCTTCACTATATCTATCATATCACCAAATAGGTTCACTAATTTTTCTTCGTTAGTTTCTTCGTGTTTTGCTTGGGCAAGATCATAGAATTCTACGATCGAGCTTGGCGGCAAAGTTTTTTCTTTGCTTCTTTGTTTAAACACTTCGACTAGATGTACAAATTTTTCATTGCTTAATGCATATATCATCTTATTGATATTCAATTTAGTATAAATAAAGTTATATAATTCTTTATTCATCTTCTCATCATTAAGCATATTAGCGATTGCATCCATTTTTACACCTAAAATGATACAATCCTCACCACTTGCACAGATCTTGCTATCCATTAAAGGGCGAATATAACGAAGATTTTCCAAATCATCCATCATTTGGGACAACTTTGCAAAACTTTGCATATCATTGTTCTTATTTACTTTATCACATTTTACCAATAGACCCAACAAGAATTCTTCATCATATTCTTTTACGGATAAATCGATCTTACTTTCAACTGGTTCATTTTTCACTTCATTTTGCACTAGCGGTGGTTGGATATCAACTTGGATCGTCGCTTTTGGTAATTCTTTTTTTATAACCTTTGTTTCTACAAGTGTTTCTTCATTGAAAACTTCCATCATCTTTAAACATGCAACTTCAAAATATTTGCTGGCATGATTAGTATTGCGATAGGCATTTGAACTTTCCATCAGGATATCGATCATTTTCAATGCATGTCTGCTGGCTATTACCTTTGTAAGGCTTAAAACTTGATCAGCAGTTAGATTGCTTAATAATTTTGCATCTTGACTATAAGTATATACGACGCTTTCTTTTAAGATATCGATCAAACTATTGGTCAAACGACCTATATCGATACCCTTAGCATCCATTTCTTCGATACTGATAATTAGATCTTTAGCTTTTTTTTCAACAATATCTAATAAGATCTTTATTTTTTGATCAATTGTCGTTAAACCATATACTTCATTGATATCATCTACCGTGATCATTTCGTGATTATATGCGACAAATTGATCCAGCATGCTAAGTGAATCTCTTACACCACCATCAGCTAGCTTAGCTATCATATGCAAACTTTCTGGTGTTGCATTGATTCCTTCTTTTTCACACACATAGCTTAAACGCTTTGCTAGATCATCTTCACTGACTTTTTCAAAATTATATCTTTGACATCGTGAAATGATCGTTGGCAAGACTTTTTGAGGTTCTGTCGTTGCTAAGATAAAGATAACGTGTGCTGGTGGTTCTTCTAACGTCTTTAATAAAGCGTTGAAGGCTCCTTGTGATAACATATGCACTTCGTCAATGATATATACTTTATATTTTCCTTCCATCGGTGCATATTTAACTTTATCGATCAGATTTCTTATTTCATCTACCCCATTATTACTAGCAGCATCGATTTCAAAAATATCTTGATGTTGATTTTCATTTGCGTCGATGCAGCTTCTACAGTTTTCACACGGTGCTTGATCGCTATTTTCACAGTTTATCGTTTTAGCTAATATTTTTGCGATACTTGTCTTTCCTGTCCCTCGTGGGCCACAAAACAAGTAGGCATGAGCTAACTTATTTTCTTTTACCGCATTTTGTAATGTTTTTACGATATGTTGCTGACCTACGACATCATCAAATGTGCGTGGTCGATAGGTTCGATATAAAGCTTTATAGCCCATTGCTTCTCCACCTTTCGTACTGTATTATTATAACAAAAAAATAGCTGTATCAGCTATTTTTATTTCGTTTTGCCTTAAAAAATTGTTTCAGCAACATACTGCTTTCTTCTTTCATCATTCCTTCATATACCAAAGGATAATGATTTAATTTTGGAATATCTGTTATTCTGATTGAACTAATTGCAGCCCCACTTTTGGGATCGGTAGTAGCAAAGTATACATTCTTGATGCGAGCTTGAATGATAGCGCCCATGCACATCATACATGGTTCTAATGTAACATATAAATCGCAATCGTTTAAATATTTCTCAGCTACTTGCTCACACGCTTGCTTGATTGCAAGGATCTCGGCATGCGCTAGACTTAATTTGAATTGTTCCTTACGATTATGGGCTTTTGCTAAGATAACATCATTTTTTACGATAACACAGCCAATTGGCACTTCATCTTCTATAAAAGCTTGTTTTGCTTCTTCAAAAGCAATTTTCATATATTTTTCATTCATATCATATACCTATAAAAAAAGGTACACACAGATAGAGGGTTGTGTGGCTGCTTCCTTCCGGACCTGACCAAGTTATATCCATATCTGTTGTACCGTTTATTATTATATCAAATATTTCTTTTCGCGCAACTATTTATTTTTGTTTCACGTGAAACATTTTTTATTTCTTTTTAGGTATTAATTTTTCTTTACCGCCCATATAAGGTCTTAATACCTCTGGAACAGTAATACTACCATCTTCGTTATAGTTATTTTCAATCAACGCAATCAAACCACGTGGAGAAGCAACAACTGTGTTATTTAAAGTATGTAAGTAATAGTTACCTTTTTCACCTTTGACACGTATACCTAGTCTCCTAGCTTGCGCATCCCCTAAGTTTGAGCATGAACATACTTCAAAGTATTTTTGTTGACGAGGGCTCCAAGCTTCGATATCACAAGATTTGATCTTTAAATCAGCAAGATCACCTGAACAACAATCTAATTGACGTACAGGAATATTCATGTTGCAGAAGATCTCAACTGAATATCTCCACATTTTTTCATACCAATCCATTGATTCTTCTGGTTCACATAGTACGATCATTTCTTGTTTTTCAAATTGGTGAACACGGTATAATCCTCTTTCTTCCAAACCGTGAGATCCACCTTCTTTTCTAAAGCATGGTGAATATGATGTCATAGCTACTGGCAATTCTTCTTTCTTCATGATTTGATCTTTAAATTTACCGATCATTGAATGTTCACTAGTTCCGATCAAGTATAGATCTTCACCTTCGATCTTATACATCATCGCTTCCATTTCAGGGAATGACATTACACCTGTTACAACATTTGCATGGATCATGAACGGTGGAATAGCATAAGTAAAGCCTTTATCGATCATATAATCACGACCATAAGCTAGCATTGCTTCATGCAAACGTGCAATATCTCCTAACAAATAATAAAAACCTTGACCGCTTGTTCTACCTGCAGCATCTTTATCCATACCATTTAGTGAATCGATGATGTCAGCATGGTAAGGAATATCATAGCTAGGAACCTTGGGTTCACCATAGCGTTGTACTTCCACATTTTCGCTATCATCCTTACCAATAGGTACTGATTCATGGATGATGTTAGGAATGTTCATCATTCTTGATTTGATTTCTTCTTGTAAGTGGTTTTCTGCTTCTTCAAGTGATGTTAATTCTGCAGCCATTTCTGCAACTTTTTTCTTTGCTTCTTCTGCTTCAGCTAACATCTTTTTACCCATATACATACCGATTTCTTTTGAAATCTTATTTCTTTGGGAACGAAGTTCATCACCTCTTGCTTTTGATGCACGGAATTTTAGGTCTAATTCGATAACTTCATCAACTAAATGAAGTTTTTCATCTTGAAACTTCTTTTTGATGTTTTCTTTTACTAATTCGGGATTTTCTCTTACTAATTTGATGTCTAACATATTTGCCTCCTTTAAATAAAAAAAGAGATACCTCCCAAGGGACGATATCTCGTGTTGCCACCCTAATTGCTAAAATGTTTCACGTGAAACATTAAGCCACTCAAACAATAACGGCTGTTACCGGAAAGTTTTACTTTCGCTCCGAGGTAGATTTCTATCACTAACTTAATCGTTTGCACCAACCACGACTTCTCTAAAAAATATCATGATATACTTAGTCTCATCAACGCTTTACCTTGATATTAAACAATAAAGAAAATAGTTTGTCAAGGAATTATTAAAGTTATATAATTAAGCTGAAAAGAGATCGATATATATGAAAAAAATAATACTTTTTATCTTAACCCTATTTCTATTAGTTGGCTGTAATGAAAAAAAAGAATATGATGCTTTTGGGCAAGAAGTTACCCCTGATCCAGTATCTGATAGTGAAAAAATGGTAATGATGATCAATGATTGCATTAAAGCATACAATGAAAATAAAATTAATGATCTAGAACTACAATACAGTACTACATTACCAGATCTGCCATTAGAATTAACTACCTTACCGGAATTAGTTAGTTACAACGAGTTAGAAGATAGTGAAATCATAGGTACAAACGCCGACTTTATCAAAATATACCACATCGATGATAAATACAGCATCCAATTCCAACTATACGAACCCTTAAATAGTATCTGGTTAGATAGCAAATACACCTTTTTAGTCAATCCTGATCACATCATCAAAAATGATCCAACTTTTGCAAAAGAGAAAAATATCTTAGATGAAATATTAACCAAACAAGAAATCGTCATCAATTTGTTATATGGATCAGGCATTACTCTATCAAACCCTCATCCTTCCAAAGAAAATTACTATGAAGTAGTAGAATATCAAAGTATTGATGAAATAAAAAGCTTGGCGGAAGATGTATTTACTCAAGAGTATCTAGTTAATTTATATGAGATTGCTTTTGAACAAGAAAACGCAATCTATTTAGAAGAAAATAGTAAATTATACGCTAGTGAAACAACTTCATCGATCAATGCCAGGATACCTTATAATACCTCCTACATTGTAGCAACTTCTTATGAAGATAATAAATTATTAGTAGATATCACCGCTGGTTATGGTGATGATATCCTTCCTCAAATATATCGCATCATCTTAATTGATGAAGGTAAAGGATATCGCTTAAATAATAATTACTAAACGTAAACACATGTTCATTTTTATTCTATAAAAAGAAGATCCGAAGATCTTCTTTTTTATAATTTCAAAGCTTTGAACCACATTGGTAATTCTTTTCGCCACGATCTTTCTGAATGATCATGGTTTTTAAAAGCATAAGGTATTACTTTAACTTGTTTCTTGGTCATCAATGCCCTTATGACCTGTAAGTTTTGATCAGTCACCATTGCTAAAAGGTGTTCGCTTCCATACTCTTTTCCACCCCAGCTAATATAGACCTCGGTATGAGGATGCATCTTAGAACGTAGATCTTTTTTTAATTGCTTGAAAAGTGGATATAAATGTGGAGACACCACAACTGCTTTCGAGAAGATATCAGAGTGTTTAAGGATCATATAAAGACTCATCAAACCACCCATGCTTGAACCACCGATATATGTGTTATCACGGTTAGTTAATGTTGGATATTTATGATCAATATAAGGTTTTAGTTCATTGATCATCCAAGTAATCAAAGTTGTACCTTTTCCTTCGATATATCCAAAATGATAATCTTCAAAAGAATAGGGAGAAAATTCCGATAAACGTTCATTTCCTTCGTGATTACATTCTAATCCTACGATCATCAAACGATTATGATGTTTATCTAAATAATCTAATAAGCCCCAACAATTTCCATAGGTCGCATCTTCATCATAGAACAAATTATGACCATCAAACATATATAAAACTGGCAATCGTTCATCTTCTTCTAGATCATCTGGAAGATAGATATGTAACATACGTGATAAAGCAAAAGGCTCAATCCATACTTCTTCTTTTATAATCATCTTACACCTCAGTAATTTCTTTAGCCATGATCAATGTTTTCTTAGTAACAAATGGTCCGATCAACTCATAGATCAAAGTACCACACAAGATAACTGCTCTGATGGTTGAGCCAAATTCTGGAACCATACTTTGAGCTACCAAAGATAACCCAATCGCAACTCCTGCTTGAGGAATCAAACAAGGACCAATATATTTACAAACACTCTCACTGGCTTTAGATAATTTAGCCCCAGCGTATGCCCCAAAACATTTACCAATGACCCTAAATACCACATAAATAATACCAACCATACCAATTGAAGGTAAAATAGAAACATTCAATTCCGCGCCACTCAACACAAAAAACATCATGAACAATGAAGGAGTAATTCCATCAATGATTGTCATGGTCTTATCCGCTTCATTAGATAAATTACAAAATACTGCACCAAGCACCATACAAACTAATAACGAAGAAGCATCAAAGATTGCTGATAATCCTAAAGTTAATAATAAGATTGCAATGATCAAAGGAACTCTTAGATCATCTTTATAAAATCTGATCGCATAAGATAATATCAAGCCCATGATACCACCAATAATGATGGAAACAATGATTTCCCAAATAGGACTAAACAACATCAGCAAAAGATTGCCTCCCTCATTTGTTAAACTATTGGTGATCGCCAATGCAAAACCAAAAAGGATCAAAGCGGTCGCATCATCAATCGCTACAACGCTCAATAAAGTTTTAGTAACGGGTCCATTAGCACGATATTGTTTAATGACCATGATGGTAGCCGCTGGTGCCGTAGCAGCTGCAATAGCTGAAAGCATCATACTAAAACGAAGATCATGATTAGTTAATATCAATGCAATAAAGACAAATAAAACTGCAAATAAACTTTCTAAACAAGCAATGATGATCGGCGCCATCCCCACCTTCTTAAAATAACTAATCTTAAATTCACTACCAATATTAAAAGCAATAAACGCTAAAGCAATATCTGAAAAAATAGCTAAAACTTCAATGCTATTTTCAGTAACAAAATTTAAAACATATGGTCCAAGCAACAATCCACCAACTAAATATCCGGTAACAGCCGGAAGCTTAACTAATTTGGCTAATTTACTAAAGATCAAACCAGTGATAAAGATGATGCTGCATTGCAAAAACATTGAATTATGTATTATATCCATCATTATTAGATTCTTACTCCTTCAATGAAATCAACTGGTAAGCTAAAGATAATCGCGGTATCTGGCTTGCTGATATCGCCTAGAACTTCTCTGATAGCTAATTTAGCTTGCTCAATTTGTTCATCAGTTAATACCATGAAGATCGTGTTATTAGTTTCTCTTTCGGGATTTAAGATATTACGCAAAGATCCTAAGAAACGTGTTGAATAATCATTATTCATCAGACGATGAGCCATCCCGGTAGATTCAATGACCGTCGCTCCTTTGATACCGTTATTCCCCAGTGCTTCTAATAAATCATCAAGTTTTTCTGTATCATTCAATACAATAAATAAACATTTCATATATATTCTTTCCTTCTTTCAGTAATAATTTTAGTACGTTATTGACAAAAGTCAAAAAAACTTCCTTGAAATCCACAAAAATCAATATTTTCTAAATATTTAAAATGATCATTGCTTTCTCAGTACAACTAATAATGAGTTATCTTTTTCCATTTCTGAATAAGTAAGCATGCGCTCTACACTTAAACCAGTTGGTAAAAGCTTATAAATATCATCAGCGCGATAATATGTAAAAATTAAATCTTCATAATTATCTTCACGATGATCACCATTCCATAAAGTCATAAAAATGATACCATTTGCTTTTAAATGTTGTGCTTGATTGCTCAAAGAAACAACGAACTCTTGCTTATTTAAGTGATATAAAACTTTATTGCTATAAATACAATCAAATTTTTCATCTAACTTAAAATCACGAGCATCACAAACAATTACTTGATGATCAGGATGTTCATGCTGAAAATCTTCAACAAATAAAGGTGATTGATCGCTACCAATGACGTTATAATCTTTACTTAACGCTAAAAGATCCAAACCTATCCCCATACCAAGCTCTAAAACTTTAGAACCAATAAGAACACTTTTTTTAAATTCACTGATGACAAAACTATTATCATAATCTTTCATCATTGCTTTATATTGTTCAACATTTGCTTTTTCAAAATAAAATGACATACTAAGCTCCTTTCTAAAAAAAGATATCTAAGATTCTTTAAGGTTTTGGCCTCATCTGAATAATAGATATCTTTCTTATATCATAAAAATATTAATATAGGGATTATTTGCTCTTAGAAAACAACAATTTAATTTTTTCCGTAAAACTTAATTCAACTTTATGAGTAATCTTACGATCGTTGATGGCTTTTTCATTTTTTTCTTTTTCATTGATAAATTTTGTTAACAAACGATTCGCTTTTTCAGGTTGATAAGTATTAACAACGATCATATCATCATCGTTAAGGATAAAGGTAATGTTACCTACGCTTTGAGCATTGGATTTTGCTTCCCATACTTTGATTTCATCAAAAAGTAATTCTTTAATTTCATTATTTTGATGGATATATACTCGATCTTTAGCTATTTCCATCGTTAAGTGATCTTTTAATTTAATAAAGGCAAATGCTCCTAAAATCAAAGATATAACGCCAATTACCTTAAAAAACCACACAGGAATAATAACTAAAACGATACCAAAACCAAAAGCCATATAAATTTCATTGGTTGGACGATAACCAATCTTATAAACAACATTATTTACTTCACTTTTATCAACTGTACGCATACTTTTACCTCGTAAATATTATTTTACAATATATCATATGATAAAACCACCTAAAATATGGCTAAACACCGTACATCTTCGACATTTTGTTCAAATAACGCAAAGACAGATGGTTGTTTTGCTCACATGTATAAAAAAAGGAAGATAGCTTATGCTTCTTCCTCTTCACTCATTTCTTCATCTTGCGCAACGACCGCAACTGTTGATACTTTTGATGCATCATCAACCTTGATCAATTTAACCCCTTGCGTTTGACGTTTATAAATACCAACTTGATTTAATGAAATACGGATAACGATACCATCATTAGTAATGATCATAC
>JALEMK010000130.1 GCA_022768265.1 Erysipelotrichaceae bacterium | reverse complement strand
AAAAACATGATCGCTTGCCTTGTTTGTGCGTAATTTTAGTTGGAGATGATCCAGCTAGCATCTCTTATGTCAAAGGTAAGGAAAAAGCCTGTGAACAGATTGGTTTTGCATCGAAGATGATCAGCTTGCCTAAAGAAATCTTGGAAGAAGAATTATTGCAAATAGTTAAAGAATGCAATGAGGATGATAGCATTGATGGTATCTTGGTTCAATTACCTTTACCTAAGCATATCAATGCACAAAATATC
Source organism: Erysipelotrichaceae bacterium (assembly GCA_022768265.1). Classification (GTDB taxonomy): domain Bacteria; phylum Bacillota_I; class Bacilli_A; order Erysipelotrichales; family Erysipelotrichaceae; genus JALEVB01. Next base: position 14,480 of record JALEMK010000130.1, on the reverse strand, counting down.
ATTGCCAATATCGATCCAGCAAAAGATGTCGATGGCTTGCATCCAGTGAATGTGGCCAAGCTTTATCAATCGCAAGATGGTTTTGTGCCATGTACTCCGCAAGGGGTCATGCAGATCTTAAAAGAAGCTAAGGTTACATTAGCAGGTAAACATGTTGTGGTGGTGGGACGCAGTCATTTGGTTGGCTCACCTGTGGCCCGTTTGTTGTTGAATGAAAATGCCACAGTTACGATATGTCATTCTTATACCAACGATCTAGCTACGATCTGTGCTAGTGCGGATATCTTGGTGGTATGTGTTGGAAAGGCTCGTATGATAACCAGTGAATATGTCAAAGAAGGTGCAGTGGTCATCGATGTTGGCGTAAATCGTGATGATAACGGTAAGCTATGTGGTGATGTGGATTTTGAACAAGTTAAAGATAAGTGTTCTTTGATCACACCGGTGCCTAAAGGAGTAGGGCCTATGACCATTTGCATGTTATTGGCGAATACCTTGAAAGCTTATAAGGAAAGGGTCAAGAATGTATAAGTTTCTAAGCATCATCTTGGTCATCTTCATCATGATCTTCGCTTATGCTTCTTATGTTGAACCTAATCGCTTGATTACGAAGGAAGTTAAAATCGAGATCCAAGCGCCGATCGATAATTTGGTCTTTTTTACCGATACACATTTTGGCGCTAATTACCCACAGGAAAAAGCCCAAGACATCGTGGCAAAGATCAATGCGTTAGAGGCGGATATGGTGGTATTTGGTGGCGATCTTTTAGATTCTTATTGGCAAGATGAAGATCTTTTAGACCTGGAAGCATTGGCGGATAGCTTATCAAAGATCGATGCCAAGTATAAGATTGCGGTATGGGGCAATCATGATTATGGTGGCGGCGCTTATCGTCACTATGCTAAGTTGATGGAAGATGCTGGTTTTACCTTGTTAAAACAAGAAGGTTTAACGATCGAAGAATTAAAATTACAAGTTACAGGTTTTGATGATCTGCAATTAGGGACATCAACGATCGATCCAGATGAATTACAAGCTAAACCAGGATATTTTAATTTATATGTTTCTCATGAGCCTGATTTGTTCACCGAAATTGATGTGAGCAAGGCCGATCTTTGTTTGAGCGGTCACTCACATGGTGGACAAATTGCCTTGCCATTTATTGGCAGCCTGATTAGTAATATGGGTGCTAGAAATTACAGCAAGGGAGTGTATAATATAGGTGCAACAAAGTTGTTTGTATCTTCGGGCATTGGGACGACCAAATTAAAGATGCGTTTGTTCAATGTGCCGGAAATTGTCAATATTGTTTTTGAAGGAGAATAACCATGTTTGATTATGATTTAAATGATATTGTCGAAATGAAAAAGGAGCATCCATGTCATCTTTCGAAACAATGGAAGATCATTCGTATGGGTGCAGATATCAAGATCAAGTGTTTAGGTTGTGGTAGCGTTGTTATGATGTCACGCCATGATTTTGAACGTAAATTAAAAAAAGTAATTAAGGAGGATAACAAATAATGCCATTGACCGCAGGCATCGTTGGTTTACCTAATGTTGGGAAATCAACTTTATTTAATGCAATAACCCAAAGCAGCGTAGAAGCTGCCAATTACCCTTTCGCAACGATCAATCCTAACGTAGGTGTCGTAGAAGTACCAGATGAAAGAATGGATAACATTGTTAAATTATTTAATCCGAAAAAAACGATCTATACGACTTTTGAATTTACGGATATCGCTGGTTTGGTAAAAGGGGCATCCCAAGGTGAAGGTTTGGGTAACCAATTCTTGTCACATATCAGACAAACAGATGCGATCTGTCATGTTGTTAGATGTTTTGAAGATCCAAATATTACCCATGTTGAGGGTAGTGTTGACCCAATTAGGGATATCGAGATCATCAATCTAGAATTAGCGATCGCTGATTTACAAAGTGTGGAAAATCGTTTGAGCAAGATCGAACGTAAGGCGCAAGCTAAGGATAAAGAAGCACTAGCCGAATACAATGTCTTAAATAAATTGGTAACAGCTTTAAAAGCAGGAAAAGCAGCGCGTGGGGTTGAACTTACCAAGGAAGAGCTAGAAGTAGCGAAAAGTTATCAATTATTGACCATGAAACCTATGATCTATGTAGCCAACATGAGCGAAGATGATATCGCTAATCCAGCAAATAACGCTAACTATCAAAAGGTCAAAGCTTACGCTGATGAACAAAACAATGATGTCATTGCGATCTGTGCCGCTATCGAAGAAGAATTATCTGCATTATCAAAAGAAGAAAAAGCTGTTTTCTTGGAAGAATTAGGTATTAAACAAAGTGGTTTGGATAGCGTTATCCAAGCAGCTTATCATATGTTAGGCCTAAAAACTTTCTTTACGGTTGGAGAACCTGAATGCCGTGCTTGGACCTTTAAAGATGGCATGTTAGCACCAGATTGTGCTGGGGTCATCCATACAGATTTTAAGCGAGGCTTTATTCGCGCGGAAACCTATAGTTACGATGATCTAATGGAATATAAAACAGAAGCAGCGTTAAAGGAACATGGTAAATTACGTCTTGAAGGCAAAGATTATGTTGTAAAAGATGGCGATATCATGCATTTTAGATTTAATGTGTAAAAAAATGATATTTGTGATAAAATAAACATAAGAAGTATGGAGGTACATTTGTATGAAATTAATTTTAGCAATTGTTTCTAACGACGATAGCTCAAGCGTTTCATCAGCTTTAACTAAGAATAATTACTCTGTTACCCGTTTGGCAACAACTGGTGGTTTCTTAAGAGCCGGTAATACTACGATCATCGTTGGTACAGAAGATGACAAAGTAGAACGTGCCATCGAAATAATTGGTAATGAAAGCAAAAGAAGAACGGAAATCGTGCCATCAACAGCTAGCTATGACATTGGTAGATATGCATCATTCCCTGTTGAAGTACAAGTTGGTGGAGCAACGATCTTCGTATTGGATGTTGAACAATTTATCAAAGTATAGTCTTATTTAACGTAGTACTTTTGATCGCCTTAGACAGGTTGCTAGGGCGATCTTTTTAATAGCATAGAAGAGGTAAGCATGGAAATCAGATTAGCAAGACAAGAAGATATCTTAGCAATTTCAAAATTATTCGATCAAGCAATAGCGTATTTTAAACAGCACGCTATTGACCAATGGCAAAATGGTTATCCTAATCAAGATACGATCGTCAATGATGTAGCCAATGGTTGGGGCTATGTTGCAATCAAAGATGGAAAGATCGTAGGCTATAGTGCGATCATCATGGAAAGTGATCCTAACTATGAACATATTGAAGATGGAGCATGGTTGAATGAACGCCCATATGGGGTCATTCATCGAGTTGTAGTGGATAATGAATGTAAAGGTCAAGGGATTGGTTCATGGTTTTTTGATCATGCTCAAGCGATGGCTGAAAAAAAGGGTTATCAAGATCTACGCGTTGATACCCATAAAGATAATATCAGCATGCAACATTTGATTCAAAAAAATGGTTTTAGTAAATGTGGTATCATTTATGTCGAAGATGGTACTCCTAGATATGCTTATCATAAAGTTTTCAACGAATTGAAAAAATGATAGAAAATTATGAAAAAACGTATTAAAATATTTTCATAAATATGGAGGAATTAAATATGAGCTATGTAGATCGCGTGATTGAATATTATCGTCAAAAAGATGCGCAAAATCCTGAATTTATCCAAGCTTTGGAAGAAGTATTGGATTCTACGCGTTTGATTTTTGATCGCCATCCTGAATATGAAAAATTGGGAATCTTAGAAAGACTTTGCGAACCAGAAAGAGTTATCATGTTTAGGGTGCCATGGGTTGATGATAATGGTCAAGTTAGGGTCAATCGTGGCTTTAGAGTACAATATAATGGCGCTATAGGGCCATATAAAGGTGGCTTGCGTTTTCATCCAAGCGTTAATCTAAGCGTCTTAAAATTCTTAGGTTTTGAACAAATCTTTAAAAATGCCTTAACAACCTTACCAATTGGTGGGGGCAAAGGTGGTAGTGACTTTGATCCGAAGGGCAAAAGTGAAGGCGAGATCATGCGTTTTTGCCAAAGCTTCATGAGTGAATTATATAGTCATATTGGCGCTGATGTGGATGTCCCTGCTGGGGATATGGGCGTTGGTGCGCGAGAAATTGGTTATTTATATGGTCAATATCGCCGTTTATCTAAATTAAATACTCCAGGAGTATTGACAGGCAAAGGTGTTAAATACGGTGGTAGCTTGGTACGTACCGAAGCTACTGGTTATGGTTTGGTTTATTTTGTTTTGGAAATGTTAAAGCATCAAGGTAAAAAGGCGGAAGGTTTAACAACCATTATTTCTGGTAGTGGTAATGTAGCCATCTATGCTTGTGAAAAAGCTAAGCAAAATGGCATGAAGGTTGTTGCGATGAGTGATTCTCGTGGTTATATCTATGATGAAGACTTGGATCTAGCTGTTGTAAAACAAATCAAAGAAGTAGAGCGAGGATCATTAGCTTCTTATGTGGAAAAGTGTGGTCATGGTCAATATCATGAAGGTAGCGTGTATGATGCGGATATTCAATGTGATATCGTTTTACCATGTGGCACCCAAAATGAGATCAATTTAGAAAGAGCTAAGCGAATCGTTAAAAATGGTTGTTGGTTAGTTGCGGAAGGGGCAAATATGCCTGATGATAATGAAGCCGTAGCTTATTATCTTGCTAATGGAGTTTGGTTTGCTCCAGGCAAGGCAGCAAATGCTGGTGGGGTTGCGACCAGTGCTTTGGAAATGAGCCAAAATAGCATGCGCTATAGTTGGACTTTTGAAGAAGTTGATAAAAAATTGCAAGATATCATGGCTTCGATCCATGGACAATGTTTAGCAATGATCAAAGAATATGATCTTGATGAACATAACTACGTAGCTGGGGCTAATATTGCGGGCATGACCAAGGTCATTGAGGCAATGATCGCTCAAGGCGTTATTTAAAAGTACGTAAAATAAGTTTGAAGGACTGGTTTTTTGGAGGGTTACCCAGATCGGTCCTTTTAATTTTAGTAATGATTGTTTATGATAGATATAAAGCATAAAACTTAGCTAGCTAGGATTTTAGCTCAAGGAGGAATCAGCATGCGTGTGGCCGTAATATCAGATATCCATTCTAATTATGAAGCATTTAAAGCGGTTGTAGATGATGCGCAAAAAGAAAAAGTTGAAGCATTTATCTTTTTAGGTGATTATGTTTCTGATTTAGCGGAGCCGATAAAAACCTTAGATCTTTTATATGAAATCAAGGATAAGTATTTGACATATTGTTTAAAAGGAAATCGCGAACGTTATATGTTGGAATATGATGCTGATAGATCAGGGCTTAGCTATGGTTCACAAACAGGATCTTTGCTTTATACTTATCAACAGCTTAGAGCGCAGGATCTAGCTTTTTTTCAAAGCTTAAAGATATATGATGTGGTTGAAATCGCAGGGGTTAAGCTAGAAATTGCTCATGCGGCTAAAGATGATGATCGCTATCTTTTTAATGATCGATCCGCTAAGATTGACAAGATCTTTCAGCAGATGACAACAAGTTATTATTTAACGGGTCATTGTCATAAACAATATCATAAAACGCATCTTGGAAAGACGATCATTAATCCTGGTTCCAGTGGTTTGCCCCAAGATCAAAACTGGTTGGCTAAATATGCCTTGTTAGATATTGAAGATGGTAAGCTAAATTTTAGCTTGAAGGCTGTTACTTATGATCTTTTAAGGACCGTGCATGCACAATTTGCTAGTGGTTTGGTCGATTGTGCTAGATATTGGGCCATAGGGGCTTTATATGATGTCATTACAGGAGAAGACTGGGTAGTTAAATTGTTAGAAAAGGTTTGTGCTACGCATGAAGAAGCTGACGAAACGGCTTGGGCCAAAGAAGCTGAAAAACTAGGGATGAAGTTTAGCGAAGCAGAAATAATTGAGCTAGCAACGATCACCATGCAGGATAATAACCATTAATTAGTTATGATATGGTGGATAAAGTAAAAGTTTCCCACACAATTGTGGAAAACTCAGTGGAAAAGTGGAAAAATCAGTTTTAGCAAAGCTTCCTTGGTATTTGGGCATTGCTCAGTGATGACCATATCCAAACAATATATTAAGCAGGTATTGATCTGTGATTTTTCAATGCCTACGTTGATGAGATCTTGACCATTTAGAGCTAAATGTTTAAGCAGATAAGGCTCATGCTCAGCAATGATCTTTTGATAGGTATTTAGGGATGCTTGCGGTTGGGGATCTAGTGTCAAGCAGGCTTTAAATGAAGCTAAGCTTGGGATATCGATAGATAAACGCATGAGCTTTTTTAAAGTGACCTTATCGTTTAGATCAATATGTTGATAGTTTATATTATCTTTGATGATCTTTTGTTGAGCTTTGCTTAAGGATAAACGTTCTAGGATCTTAGCATCATGATCAGCAAGCAAGGATAGCGTGGTCAAAAAATCTTGACTAAAAGCAAGCTGTGGTATTAGCTTCTTAAAAGATAATGATGTATCTAAAAGGTAATTGAAGATATCGGTATAATCTAATAAGATCTTAGGATCATTGATCGTAAATATCGTTTGTAGCTCATGGGTGATGCGTTCTTTGGATAAATAGCTTAATAAGATCTTATTAGCATGGATCGCTTTAGCGGTATCTGCTTCGATCGTAAAGCCTAGTTGACTAGCAAAACGCAAGGCGCGAAGCATGCGTAAAGCATCTTCATCAAAACGTTTATTTGGATCACCAATGGCACGGATAACTTTATGTTTTAGATCATTAATGCCATCAAACATATCGATGATACCTTTATCAGGATGATAGCATAAGGCGTTGATGGTAAAATCACGGCGGGAAAGATCTTCGTATAAGTTGGTCGTAAAAGTTACCTTGGTAGGTTGGCGATGATTGATATAGTTTCCGTCTATGCGATAAGTCGTAATTTCTACGCTTTGATGATCGACGATAACTCTTACGGTCCCATGTTTTAAACCATTTAAGATCAGCTTATGATCACTAAAGATTTCCATGATTTGTTTGGTAGAGGCGCTAGTAGTAATATCATAATCGTTGGTTTCACGTTTTAAAAGATGGTCGCGCACGCTACCACCAACAACATAAGCTTCATGAGCTTTTAAACGATCTAGGACAAATAAAATATAATTTGGTAAATTCATAAATCCATTATAGCATGATATATATGATATAATGGCTACAAAGGTAGGTAAAAATTATGCGTATAGGACAATCAAGCGATATCCATCAATTAGTAGAAGGTCGCAAATTAATTTTAGGAGGCGTAGAAATCGCCCATGAAAAAGGCTTATTAGGCCATAGCGATGCCGACTGTTTGACGCATGCCATCGCCGAAAGCATCCTAGGTGCATTATGCCTAGGAGATCTAGGTAAACATTTTCCCGATACGGATCCTAAATACAAAGGGGCTAATTCTTTGATGTTATTGCAAGAAGTTTATAACATGATGCAAGCAAGAGGCTATGAAATTAATAATTTGGATGCTTTGATCATGATCGAAAGGCCAAAGATGGCGCCGCATATCTTAAAGATGCGCGAAAACATTGCGGCCTGTTTGCATACCAGCATCGATAATGTCAGCATCAAAGCAACACGGGGGGAAAAATTAGGTTTTGTCGGTAAGGAAGAAGGAGTGTTGTGTCAATGTGTCGTACTGATCAAAGAATCTTCAACAAATTAGATGAAATCAAGGTCATGCGTGATCCGATCCATGGCTATATCCATGTTAGTTATGAAGTGATCTGGGCAATTATCAATCATCCGATATTTCAACGCTTAAGAAGGATCAAACAGATGGGGTCTTCTTATATCGTCTATCACACGGCCGAACATACACGTTTTGCGCATTCTTTAGGCGTCTATGAGATCGTTCAAAGAATGTGTTATGAAAATAAAGATATCGATGAAGCAATCGATGAAAAGGATAAGATCGTCGTAATGTTGGCGGCTTTATTGCATGATATAGGGCATGGTCCATTTAGCCACGCTTTTGAAAGTGTTTTTCCGTTTGATCATGAAGCTTATTCTGTTAAGATCATCAAAGAATCCTCTTTGGCTACTTTGTTAGATAGCTATGCACCAGGGCTTAGCCAAGAAGTTGCGGATATCATCGCGCATAAAAGTTCCAAATCATTATTGGTCAGCATGATCAGTTCCCAATTAGATGCTGATCGCATGGATTATTTGTTAAGAGATGCGTATTTTACAGGAACAAAATATGGGGAATATGATCTTGAAAGGGTCTTGCGGACCTTGAGGGTAAAAGATGGTAAGTTGGTCGTAAAAGAAAGTGGTATCCATACCATCGAGGATTACATCATGGCTCGCTATCATATGTATTGGCAGGTTTACTATCATCCAGTTGCGCGTAGTTTTGAAGCAATCTTAAATAAGATCTTTTTGAGGATGCAAAAGTTACATGCTCAAGATCCATCGAGCTTGGATGATGTAGCGATGTTTAAAGCATTATTAAATAATGAATTTACCTTACAAGCCCATTTTTTATTAGATGAGTGTGCTTGTGTCTATGGCTTTGAAAAATTGATCGATCATGAAGATAAGATCATTAGTGATCTATGTCGGCGCTTGCGTGATCGAGATTTATTTGAATATGAAGAATCTGAAGATGTAGATGTGGAAAACATCAAAGAAAAATTATGGTCTTTGGGCTTTGATCCTGAGTATTATATGGCACAAGATCAAGTACGCCAAAGTCCATATCAGCCATATCGGGGTAGCGATGAGCGGGGCATCTTGATCTTGATGGCAGATGGTAAGATCAAAGAATTATCTAAGGCTAGCATGATCGTTAATAGTTTAACCAAAAGTATCAGTAAAAATGATCATAAGATCTTTTTCCCAAGAGAAGTAATGGAATAGTAGGTGAAATCATGAAAAATGGGGTTATGCTTCAAGGCTTTGAATGGTATCTTCCTGCTGATGGTAAACATTGGCAACGGTTACGAAAACAAGCAAAGAAACTTAAAGAAGCAGGTTTTAGCGCTATCTGGTTACCTCCAGCTTATAAAGGCAATGGAGGAATTAATGATACAGGATATGGAGCGTATGATTTATATGATCTAGGAGAGTTTGATCAAAAGGGAACTATTTCGACCAAATACGGTACTAAAGATGAATATTTAGCTCTGATCAACGAATTAGGTCATAATGGCATCGATGTTTACGCTGATATGGTCTTTAATCATAAGATGGGAGCAGAAAGTTGCGAAACGGTCGAGGCCATACCCGTAGCGTGGTATGATCGCACTCAGCCGATAGGTCAAGAAACAAATATCGAAGCTTGGACCGTATTTAACTTTCCAGCTCGTCAGGATAAATATTCTGCTTTTCATTGGAATTATCGTTATTTTGATGGGGTTGATTATGACAACCGAAGCAATACCCACAATATCTATGTTTTTGATGGCGCAAATTGGGAAAAACAAGTAGCGAAAGAAAATGGCAATTATGACTATTTGATGGGAGCTGATCTAAACTTTGATCATCCTGAAGTGATCCAAGAATTAAAAAACTACGGTAAATGGTATCTTGATACGACCCATGTTAATGGTTTTAGGATGGATGCTTGTAAGCATATTCGATCTACTTTCTTTAAAGAATGGCTAGATTATCTGCGCCAACAAACGCAGCAGGAATTATTTTGTGTAGGAGAATATTGGAGTGCCGATCTTAATGAATTGACACAATTTTTAGAAGATAATGAATTTAAGCTTAGCGTTTTTGATGTTTGCTTACATTATAATTTTTACGCGGTTAATTACGCTAATGGTAACTTTGACATGCGCAATATCCTTAAAAATACCGTGGTAGAAAGATTTCCTCAAAACACGGTTACCTTTGTGGAAAATCATGATACGCAAAAAGGTCAAGCTTTGCAAACCGTTATTGAAGATTGGTTCAAACCTATTGCTTATGGTTTGATCTTGTTACGCCAAGCAGGTTATCCTTGCGTCTTCTATGCCGATTATTACGGCAATAAAGAAACAGGAATGACATCGTTTAAGGTTGTCATTGATAAGATGATGAAGGTTCGTAGAGAAAGATTGTCAGGACAACAACATGACTATTTTGATGATGCCGATGTCATTGGTTGGACATATGATGGAGATGGTGCCATTGGGCAGGGATTTGCGGTGTTGATTTCAGATCGTTATGAAGCTAGCAAGTATATGTATGTTGGCAAACAATATGCTCAAAAAAGCTTTATTGATGGATTAGGACACTTTAGAAAAACCGTAACTATCAACGATGATGGTTGGGGCAACTTTTTAGTAAAAGGTGGATCAATTAGTTGTTGGATATATAAAGAATGAAAGTAGGATCAATTCCTACTTTTTGTTTGCTAATGTATTGACAAAGTTTACAAAAGGCATATACTTTTAATAGTAGACCGTTCGTCTATAAGGAGGAAAGAAGATGAAAAAATTATTGGCATTATGCTTAAGCGCATTATTGTTATTAAGCGGATGTTCAAGCAACCAAACTTCTACTACTGAAGCAAAGACATATAGTGCAACGGCTAAAGGGTATCATGGTGATATTACTTTAGAAGTTACCATTGATGGCGAAAAAATCAGTAATATTGAAGTTGTCGAAGAAAATGAAACAGAAGGAATTGGTAAAGCTGCTTTACCACAATTAGTAGAAAAAGCTCTAGCAACTAATTCTATTAATTTTGATGCTGTAAGTGGAGCAACTGTTACTTCTGAAGCATTCTTTACTGCTATGAATGATGCATTAACTCAAGCAGGATTGGATCCAGAAAGCATGGGGACTACAGAAGTAGCTGAAAAAACTGAAGAAACATTAGATACAGATATCGTTGTAGTTGGTGGCGGTGGAGCTGGTTTGACAGCAGCACTATCAGCTTTGCAAAAAGGTAATGATGTTATCGTTATCGAAAAAACTGGTGTTTTAGGTGGTGCTAGTGCCATGGCTGGCGCAGGTACGATGGCTACAGGAAGCCAATGGCAAAAAGAAGATGGATTTGAAGATTCACCTGAACAATTAAAAGCAGATATGTTAGCTAATGGACATAATCTAAATGATGAAGCAACACTAGATATTTATGTTAATACAACAGGCGAAGCTTTTGACTGGTTGGTTTCTGAAGATGGTGCAAATGTACCATACCAAAGATCAGGAGAACCAACAAGATCTTATTCAGGTGAAGGACGAGGAGCAGGAGTAGTATCTAGCTTGAGTGCTAGCGTTGAAGAAGCTGGTGGTAAAATTTATACTAATACCAAAGGAACAGAATTAATCGTTACTGATGGCGTTGTAACTGGGGTAAAAGCAGAAGGGGAAACTGCAAACTATACTATCAATGCAAAAGCAGTTATCTTAGCTACTGGTGGATTTGGTGCTAATGATGAGATGGTACCTGATCAATATAAAGAATTTGTTTATGCCGGTCATGCCGGAGCAACTGGAGATGGTATTATCATGGCAGAAGCTGTTGATGCTGATTTGATCAATATGGATCTTGTTAATACTCAACCTAACTCTATGATCTTACCAAGTGGTTTAGGTCAATACTGTAATCCAGGAGTTGCTGGGGCATATAATACAAGTGGTGCATTCTTAGTTAATCAAGATGGAGTTAGATTTACAAATGAACAAGGCAACGCTTGGGATTTGATGCAAGATATGAAGCAAAATAGCGCACAATATCTAATTATGGATCAATCTTCGTTCGATGCATTTAATGCCGGTATGACAAATTCGATGATTTATAGTGAAGAAGATGTTGAAACTTGGTTGGCAAATGATGGTGAAGGCAATCCATTCATGGTGAAAGCTGATACAATTGAAGAGTTGGCAGGAAAACTAGGAGTTGATGCAGCAACCCTTGAGTCAACTGTTACAAAATTCAATGAAGATGTTGCAGCTGGAACAGATGAATATGGACGTACATTAACAGTTGCATTAAGTGATGAAGGACCTTACTATGCATTACAAATGTATATTCGTTACTATGCTTCTCTTGGTGGTTTACATATCAACGAAAACATGCAAGTATTAAATAGTAATCAAGAACCAGTAGATGGATTGTATGCAGCTGGAGAAGTTGTAGGTGGTCTTGAAGGTGATGTTTACATGGGAGCTACATTATTTGGCTGGGCTATTACTAGTGGATATAATGCTGGAAATGCAGCATCAGCAGCTATTGCAGAATAAAAACTATATTTAAATAGATGATTATGTTACACTTGTAATAGCAGGTGATAACAATGGATAAAGTTTCAAAAAAGATAATGATCTTAGAAAAAGCGGCACTATTATTCTCACGTAAAGGTTTTTATGGTGCTGGCTTAAATGAATTACTAACGGCATGTGATATTCCAAAAGGCTCTTTCTATTATTATTTCCCTCAAGGTAAGAATCAATTAGCGATGGAAGTTTTGCAAATGGCTTATGAGCGTATGGAAGGTTATATCATTAAGAATTTTGAAACTAACCCTACTGCATTATCTTCTTTTGATCATATGGTCTCTGGTCATATTGAGATCTTATATCGTAAAAAAGAAACATATTATTATTCATTATTGTTGAGCTTGATAGGTATCGAATCGGTATTTATGGATGATCAAAGAATTAATGATGGAGTAAAAAATATATATCAACGTTGGCAAAGATTATATCAACAGAAACTGTTAGATTGTGGATATGATGATGATCAAGCAAGTCAATTAGCTCAGGTCATGTTTTCTGTTGTCCATGGTACACTAATTTCAAGCTGGATCAAACAAGATAATGAAGATCTAAAGAAAATCAAGGCATATTTGCCTCATATCTTAGATAAATAATGTTTGCATTTTGAATTTTGTTATGTTAACATAATTCAGTTTGGTGATGATATCCCATATCATTTACCCTCACACTTTGCATAAAACATTAGAAACTATCGAAGTGATGATAAGGAACCGTCGGGGTTCCTTTTTGTGTGAAATGGAGGATTTGAAAATGGAAGAAAATAAAATGGGAACGATGGAGATGAAGAAGTTGATCATAACGATGTCATTTCCAATCATGATTTCGATGCTTATCCAAGCATTGTACAACATTGTTGATAGCATGTTCGTTGCTAGGGTATCACAAGCAGCATTAGCGGCAGTATCTTTGTGTTATCCAATTCAAATGATCATTATTGCCGTAGCGTGTGGTACGGGAGTAGGAATCAATGCCTTATTATCACGTTATTTAGGTGAAAAAAATTTTATTAAAGCTAATAATGTTGCGATGCATGGCATTTTTCTTGCCTTGATAAACTGGTTGATCTTTCTGGTCTTAGGACTTTTTGGGTCGAAACTATTTTTGCAATTATTCTCAAATGATCCAACGATTACTAATATGGGCGTTAGCTATATGCAGATTTGCACGATCTTTTCAGTTGGGGTTTTTGTGCAAATAACTTATGAAAGGATCATGCAGGCAACAGGTAACACGATTTATAATATGATCATTCAAGGGGTAGGAGCATTAGTAAATATCATCTTAGATCCAATATTCATCTTTGGATTGTTTGGTATTCCGGCGATGGGGGTTACTGGTGCAGCTATTGCGACAGTAATTGGTCAATTGATTGCAATGTTATTAGGTATTTTTATTACACAGTTTAAAGTTAAGGAAGTTACCATTAGCCTAAGAAAATGGCGCTTAGATGTCCATATCATCAAAAAGATCTATACGATTGGTATTCCAGCAATTTTGATGCAATCGATCATGAGCTTCATGACCGTATTCATGAATATGATCTTGGTTAATTTTTCGGAATTAGCCGTATCAGTATTTAGTATTTATTATAAGTTACAACAATTTGTTTTCATGGCAGTGCTTGGCATGACCAATGCTCTGGTACCAATTATTGCCTTTAATTATGGCGCAGTTAAACCAGAGCGTATCAAAGCAGCTATAAAGTTTTCATTATTGTTATCGTGCTTGATAATGATCGTTGGTACCATTATTTTTCAATTATGGCCTGAAGAATTATTGTTCTTATTTGATGCCGAAGCTAATATGTTATCTATTGGGGTACCAGCATTGAAGATAATCAGTATTAGCTTTGTGTTTGCAGGAATATCGATGGTATTATGTTCGATCTTCCAAGCATTGGCAAAGGCTAATGATTCTTTGATCATTACTTTATTACGCCAATTGGTCTTATTGATACCTTTAACGGCTTTCTTGGCAAAAACATATGGTTTGAATGTTGCATGGTGGGCCTTTGTGATTACCGAGGTAATATGTGCAATTTGTAGTTTGATATTCTTAAAAAATATCAAGAAAAACATCTTAGATAAAATGTAAAAAAATCAATCCGTATGATACATCCCTAGTCAAGTAGACAAAGGAAATATTTAAAAATCTCATCGAATATCAACC
>JALEMK010000073.1 GCA_022768265.1 Erysipelotrichaceae bacterium | reverse complement strand
TTTCTTCCATTTAAATAATCTTCACATGCCTGTACTTTTTGTTCCTTTGTATATTTTGCTTTTCTTCCCATAATAAAATCCCACCTTTGTAGTTTCACATCGATGGGATATATTTAAATATTTCGTGTGTCTACTTCAGTGAGATTATATCATTTTATCCGTCACTTTTTTATTTATAATAATTAGATATTATTTTGCATAAGAAGCAGCATTTTGTCCAGCAATACGACCAAATACTGTGATATCTGCTAAAGCACAAGATCCTAATCTATTTGTTCCATGGATGCCACCTGTAACTTCACCAGCAGCATATAATCCTTCTATAGCTTCACCATTAGTATTTAAAACTTGAGCATCAGTGTTAATTACTAATCCGCCCATTGTATGATGAACAGCAGGTGCAGCTTTAATCATATAATAAGGTGCTTTTTCAATTTTGCTAGGTAAAGAGCGTTTATTAAATTCTGGATCTTCTCCATTTTCAACATAACTGTTATAGTTATCTACTGTTTCTTGAAGTGTTTCATAATCAACGCCAAAGAATTCGGCAACTTCTTGTAAAGTATCAGCTTTAACTAATAAATCATTATCATATAAGTATTCAAGTTCTTGGGCATGATTTTCTTCTAGCTTAGATTCAACATATCCGTTTTGATCGATTAATTCATAGCAAACATTTCCTGTTTGAGCTTTTATTGCTAAAGACATTTCATCTCTTCTTCCAAGTTCTTCAACAAAACGTTTACCTTCTTTATTAACAATAATTGTATGTCCATATAATCTAGCATCATCAAAATATAATAATGTACCTGTAAGTGGATCACAAATTGGATATGTTTGGATATATTCCATTCCTTCAACATCTGCACCAATTGCTTGCGCCATCAATATTCCATCACCAGTAGATCCTACGGTATTTGTTGAAAGGATAGTTTCATCAATTTCAGGATTATATTGAATTCGCATATCAACATTTGATCCAAATCCACCAGTAGCCATTACAACAGCATCACATGTGAAAATATAGTCGTTATCTTTTCCAGTTGCTTTTACACCAACAACTTTTCCATCTTCTACGATTAATTCAGTTGCTTGAGTATTTAAATATACCGGAATATCCATTGATTTTGCCTTTTCATCAAGTTTTGTAATGATTTCAACTCCACTAGCATTTAAAGGAATTAGAGATCTTTTTACACTGTGTCCACCAAAGAACATTAATTCGTCTTCCCAAATAACCCCTACTTCATCTTTTAACCATAAAGCACCATCTAATGCATTTTCAGCAACAACTTTAACTAAATCAGGGTTGTTTTTATGGTCACCACCAACAAGCATATCTTCAACCATCAAATCAACGCTGTCTTCTAAATTTTCTTTTTCTTGTAACCAGTTATTTGGAGCAGCATATTCAGCACCGGAAATTAATGTATTACCGCCTACTGCTGGCATTTTTTCAAGGATAACAACATTTGCTCCAGCATTTTTAGCTTCAATAGCAGCACTGTATCCAGCTCCACCTGCACCAATTACTACTACATCATATTCTTCTTTGATTTCTTGTTTTTCACCTTTTTCTACATCAACATCAACTTTAGCAAGCATATCTTTGGTTGCATTAGCATTTGTTAGAGCATTTTCAATTGCTGATAAGTATCCTTGTGATGTTAATGTTGCACCAGTTACAGAGTCAACATCTATAGAGTTGAATTTTAACACTTCCTCTTTTAAAGTATCCATAGCACTATCAAAGCCTGTTGTTTCACTATGAGAAACCACTTCAATATCTTTTATAAGATCATTTTCAATTGTAACATTTAAAGTGATGTCTCCTCCTTTACCTTTACCAACTCCTTCATAAGTACCGTTAGCAATTTTACTTGTACTTGAATCAGTATTATTGCTACATGCTGTTAAACCAACTATTAACATACAACATAGCACTAATTTAATTAATCGTTTCATTCTTTCCCTCCTTGTTAAATTATTAACAATATTATTTTAAGCTAAATGATAATATTTGTATTTATAATAATTTTCATTTTTTTGCACTTTTAATTTAAAATAAATCTATTTATAATTAGCATATTAGCAGGTGTTATATATGAAATTAAAAACTAAAATATTAATAGCTTTTATTATATGTATTTTAATAATTTGTTTACCATTATACCTTTCAATTAAACTATATGTAGAGCCTCAAAATAAAGCTATGGCAATAAATCAATTCCAAGCTGTTACTAACGATAAATCTAAGGAAATCGGATCTTGGTTGAATCAGAGAATAAGTGAAATTAGGGTAATTCATGAGTTTGAAGGAACGCAAAATTTAGATATGGAGTTATTAAAACCATTCATCGAAAATCTAAATAATCTTAATAAAGAAATTTATGGTAATGTAGAAGAAACTTATGCAATAGGAGGTACTGATGGTATAGGTTGGATAAATGATGATTTATCTATAGATATAAGTAATAGAGACTACTTTAAAGAAGCTATGTCAGAACAAAATGAATATGTAATTAGTGATCCTGTTATTTCAAAATCAGATGGAAATAATATTTTTTTAATATGTTATCCTATAATTAATCAACAAACAAATAAAAAAGTAGGATTTATAAATGGATCAATAACTTTAGACAAACTAAATGATGTTTTATCAAGTGATAATATATATAATAGCAGCATGTGGATAATGACGGATAATGGTCTTATTTATAGTAATAATATTGAAAAATTAAACCTAAAAGAAAATGAAATTGAACAATTATCTTCAGGAAATTTAAGTAATCAAAATCATGGAATAATTAAAAATAATGATTCTACAATTTTTTTCAGTAAGGTTCCATATTCTAATAAATGGGTATTTTGTCAAAAAATAGATAATAATATCCTTTACCATAATAGTAATCAGACTTTAAATATTATTTCTATAATAATTTTATTGTTAATTATAATGTCTATAATAATAGCTAATATTCTTGCTAAACACATAAGCAAACCTATAGTAGAATTAAAACAAATTATGGATACAGTAGTAAAAGGAAATTTTGATATTCAATATAAAACTTCTACTAAAGATGAGATATGTAGTTTAGGTATGTCGTTTAATAAAATGATCATTGATATCAATAAATTATTTAATGACATCAAAAAAAAGGAAAAAGATAAAAGAATTGAACAGTTAAGAGCACTACAAGCTCAAATAAATCCACATTTTTTGTATAATACTTTAGATACGATTCAATTTAAAGCTATTGAATATAATGCATATGAAGTTAGTGACATGATATATCAATTATCAAATGTTTTTAGAATTGGCTTAAGCGATGGTAGAGAAAATATTGAGATATCTGAAGAAATATCACATGTTGTAAGTTATTTATCATTACAAGAAATTAGATATGATCATAAATTTACATATCATATTAATTGCGATCCAAATTTAAATAATATTTTGATACCTAAATTAATTTTACAACCTTTGGTTGAAAATAGCTTAACGCATGGAATAAGAAGTTATGTTGAAAAAGGAGTGATAAATATAAATATTCGACAAGTTAACAATGATATAGAAATAAGTGTCATAGATAATGGAAAAGGAATATCTGCAGAAAAAATTAAAGAAATTGACTACAATTTAAATAATCATATTAGAACAAATAATTATGGTTTATATAATATTAATGAAAGATTATTTTTAAATTATAATGATAGTTATAAAATAGATATTTTTAGTATTCCTTTCGAAGAAACTAAAATTACAATAATAATACCTATACATTTCGAGGAGATCGAACATGAAAATATTAATATGTGATGATGAGAAAACAATTTTAAATGGTTTAAAACAACTTATAATAAATGGACAATTTAATTTTAAAGAAATATTATTGGCTGAAGATGGCTTGGCAGCAATTGAACAAATACAAATTCATAAACCTGAAATAATCATAACTGATATAAACATGCCTAAATTGAATGGATTAGAAATGATTGATAGAATATTAGATATAGTACCTAATTCAAAGATAATTATTCTTTCAGGATATTCTGATTTTTCATACGCACAAAAAGCAATCGATTATGGAGTTTTTAGTTATCAATTAAAACCAATAAAAATTGCAGATTTATATAATATCATTCAAAATGCAATTAATGTTTATATTAGTAATTTTACAAATAATGATAATATTGATCCAATAGAATATATCCGCAAAAATTATCAAGATCCTAATTTAAGTTTAAATGAGTTGAGTAATTTAACACATATAAGTATTTCTACTTTGTCAAAGATGATAAAGCATAAAACTAGTATGAATTTCAGTGATTTTTTGAATAGTTTAAGAATTCAACATGCGAAAGAATTATTATCAATTAACACTAATTTGAATATTTTAGAAATATCACTTGAATCTGGATACACTAGTCAGCATTATTTTAGTAGAGTATTTAAAAATTATACAGGATTATCTCCGATAGAATATCGAAATAAAAATTGATTATTTATAAAATAGCTTTATTTTGGCAAAAGAAAATATATATACTATTGTGAATTAAGCATATGAAAAATAATATATTATATTTATTTCATAATTTATGTTTTTTAAAAAACTGCAATAAAAAAAACTCACTACTAATTTAGTAATGAGTTTTGTAAGTTACTATCCAAAAGAAATTGTTTATTCTTCTTCGCTATATTTGATGATCAAATGACGATGTGCTCCCTCGCCTTCACTTTCTGTTCTAACATGTTTGAAAGTAGTTAAAGCTTGGTGAATAACTTTTCTTTCATCATTTGACATTGGATCTAGTGATGCATCAACTTTGGTTCTAACAACGGTCTTAGCAATACGTACAGCCATTTGTTTTAATTTAGCATAACGTTCTTGTTTGTAGTTGTTGATATCGATCAACACTTTGAATTTACGTTTAAATTCAGCGTTGACTGCAGCTTTCACAACGGTATTGATAGCTTGTAAGGTCTTACCATTTTTACCAATCAATACAGCATTATTTTCTGCATCTAATACGATCGTAAATGTATCTTCTTTTTGGAAGATTTCTACAGCACATTCAACATTGATACCAGTAAAGAAATTTCCTAAATAATCAAATAAGAATTCTTTAACATCATTTAAGCAATATGCTTCGATCGTTACACTAGCTCCAATGCCTAAGATACCCTTTTTTTCTTCTAAAACTTTGTAAGTTAATTCTTCAATACTGCACCCTTTATCGTTAGCAGCTTCTTTTAAAACATCATCTAAGTTTTTTGCGGTATAAGTTTTTAACATCTTATTTACCTACCTTATTTTTATTTTGGATCTTATCGATAAATACAAATTGTACTAATAAAGTTCTTAAGATAATTACTAATGAACTAATGATCCAGTAGATACTCATACCTGTAGGCCACATGATTGATAATACCAAGATAGGAATCATCATGTAGTACATCATATTACCCATTGGATTTTTAGTTTCTTCAGGTTTACGGTGATGAATTTCAGCTTCTTTCTTCGCTTTATACTTAGTGATCATCATTGGGATCTGCATTGATAAGAAATATAATACAGCCATGATCAAGAAGATGATCAAATAGATCCATTCACCTTTTAAGATACCATCCCAAGGTGTAACTTCTAAGCTAACTTGCATTGAGAAGATATTCATGCTACCAGTTGTAACAGCATAAGATCTTTGAACGGCTTGATAAATAGCGATGATGATTGGGAACTGGATGAAAGCTGTTAATAAAGTAGCAAATGGGTTGATATTATACTTCTTGTATAAGTTTTGCATTTCTTGTGCTTGACGCATCTTGCTTGCATCATCAGTTTTTCCTTCGTATTTTCTTGTAATACGATTCATTTCTGGTTGCAACATTTGCATTTGTTGCGTTGCAATCGTTGATTTTAAAGTTAATAATAATACGAATGCTTGAACAAGGAAAGTTACAGTTGCAATACCACCAGCAACCCCGATCTTAGGTGTCAAGTAGTTGATTGCTTGCGCTAATGGGTAAACAAATAAAGCATTGAACCAACTTTCACTTTCAAAGATTTGACTAAATGTCGTATCCGTAGTAATTTGTACGATCTTTCCATTGTCATCTACTGGTGCACTACATCCGCTTAATAAAAATAAAGCACCAATGACCATAAGCAAGATCAAAAGCTTTTTACGATTTGTTCTCATTTATAATCTCCTATTTAAATACACTATATAATTGTAACTTTTTTAAGTAGTTTTTCCAACATTTTTTTATTATCTGCGTAGCTATTATTTAAAAAATGTTTCTTGGTTATGACAATGATATCCAAATGATAAGTTTTAAGGTCGATAGTTTCTTTGATCATCATTCTTAATTGTC
>JALEMK010000055.1 GCA_022768265.1 Erysipelotrichaceae bacterium | reverse complement strand
CGTTGCTTTTTCCGTGAGGTATCGCAATGCCATTTCCAATACCTGTTATACCTTCACTTTCTCTAAGGTAAATATCGCTTACAAACTCTTCTAAATTTTGTATATATCCATTTTCTTTCAGTAAATTGGCTAAATGCCTTAATACCTGATCTTTATTTTTTGCTTCGATAGATAAGTCAATTATATTTTCATCTAATATATCTTTAATTTCCATAATTATCACCTTCCACAATTAAATTTTAATTCATTTTAGGGAATTTAACATGAATTTTATTGACAATTTTAATTATTATATTTAATTGAAAATGATAAAATGATAAAATTAATCATATTTTTCACAAAAATAATCATTTAGCAATCATTAAATTGATATTATTAGCATGACAATAATCATAATATGATTTATCTGGTTCTAGATCAGTTACGATTGTATTAAATTCTGAAATTTGAGCAAAAGTAGTTAGACCAGCGTAACCAAACTTTGTATGATCTACTAATAATATGTTTTCTTTTGCTTGTTTTATAGCTAATCGTTTTATATCGTGCTCTTGAGAATCTGAATTAGTAGCACCTTTATCAATTGAAAGACCATTTGCTGCGATAAAAGCTTTATCAAAATTATATTTTTTCATCATTTTTATTGTGTCATAATTTGCACAGCAATTGGAGTCGTTGATATATTCACCACCTAGTAAAATTAATCTAAGTTTATGGTGTTTTTTGCATAGATTAATTACTTTCATATTATGAGTAATTACGGTCACGTCACTTACATTTTTCAGTGAATCAATAACGTGTATCGTGGTTGTTCCTGTATCAATAAATACAGAATCACCATTATGAATTAATGACGATGCTAGAGCACCAATCTTATGTTTTTCAACAATATTATTATCAAATCTATTGTCAAAAGAAACAGTTGCTATAATTGCTTTTACGCCTCCATAATAAGTTTCAATTATTTTTTGATTTTTTAAGTACTTTAAATATCTTCTTAGGGTAGCTTCTGAAAAATCAAATTCTTTTTTCAATTCTTCGATAGTAGCTGATTGTTTTGCTAAGATATAATCTTGTAGTCTTATGATATTGTTATCCTTCATATATAACACCTCTTTAATTATATTTTGACATATTTTATTATATTTTGACAAACAAAATAATAAAATGATAATATTTCAAGAAATATATGCACAAATTTATCAAATATGAATGAATATTCATTAAAAAATAGATAATTTTCTCAAAATTGTAGTTTTCATATTTCTAATGTTACATTTACAATAAGAGCATAAGAAATATCTTTGGTAAGCCGGCATATTTCAAAGATATTTAATTAATCAAGGAGGATATTGAGGTGTCAAAAAAGAAGTTTAATTTGCGAGTTCATCTTATGACTGGTGTATCTTATATGGTTCCGGTAATTGTTACAGGAGGTCTATGTATTGGTATTGCTAGAATTTTGGGTGGATATGATGTAGGAAATATGACAGGAACGCTTGGCTATTATATTAATCAAATTGGTCAAGCTTCGATGAATATGATTGTTCCTGTTTTAGGTGCTGCGATTGCTTATTCTATGGCTGGAAGACCTGGAATTGCACCGGGTTTAGTGGCAGGATCTATATCTGTTAGTATTCAAGCTGGATTTTTAGGTGGCATTTTTGGTGGATTATTAGCTGGGTATGTTGTTAATTTGATTATCAAATATATTAAGTTGCCAAAAACAATGCAAGGGTTGATGCCTATAATTATAATTCCGGTATTGTCAGCTCTAGTTGTTGGATTGATCATGTTTGTATTAATTGGTCCACCAATCGCTTTTGTGCAGAATGCTATTTTGACTTGGATGGGATCTTTAGAAGGTGGATCTAAAGCACTTCTTGGAGGCATTATTGGAGCAATGATGGGATTTGATTTAGGAGGACCTGTTAATAAAACAGCTTGTTTGTTTGCTAATGGTTTGCTTGCAGAAGGCATATATGGACCTACAGCAGCTAAATTAGTAGGAGGAATGATTCCACCATTGGGAATTGCTTTAACTGTATTTTTAGCTAAAAGTCGATTCAATGACGAAGAATATGAAGCTGCTAAAGCCGCTATCCCTATGGGATTGTGTTTTATTACAGAAGGTGTATTACCATTTGCAGCAATTGATCCGATTAGAGTAATAATTTTAACAGTTGCTGGTTCATCTGTTGGCGGAGCCTTAACAATGTTATGGGGTGTAGAAAGTCAAGTTCAAGCCGGAGGTATATTTATCGTTCCGTTTATGAACAAACCATTGATGTTCTGTTTTGCTTTGGTTATTGGCGCATTAGTAACAGGTTTAGTATATTTTATGTTAAGACCTAAAGATAGAAGCGTTTTGGTTAAAGCGCAAGAAGAAACAGAAGAAGACATTGATATTGATATCAAGGTTGGATAATAAATATTTGAAAAGAGGTATGGGTATATGTATGTTTCAATGAAAGATTTATTAAATCATGCTCATAAAAATAATTATGCTGTTATCGCAGCAAATTGTGTTAACTATGAATTAGCGAAAGCAATTATAGAAACGGCAGATGAATTTGATTCTCCAATAATTGTTAATATAGCACAAGGGCAAATTAGAAATCATGCAGATCCAGAAGTCGTAGGAATGATGGTGCGAGCTTTTGCAGCTCGTACCAGAGTTCCTGTTGCTCTAAATTTGGATCATGGCGAGGATATGGAATATGTATTTCGTGCATATCGCGCAGGTTTTAGCGGTTTAATGATTGATGCGTCATCAAAATCTTTTGAAGATAATGTTGCAATCACTAAAAAAGTAGTTGAATTAGCTAGAGTTTCTAATATTGGTGTGGAAGCGGAATTAGGACATGTTGGACAAGCAGTTAATGGTGATGGGCAAGATGAAGATTTTTACACTAATGTAGAAGATGCAGTTAGATTTGTGAAAGATACTGGTGTTGATGCATTAGCAGTTGCTGTTGGGACTGCGCATGGAGCATATCCAAAAGGTAGAATTCCAAAAATTGATTTTGAACGCTTGACAAAATTAAAAAAAGCGCTGGATATGCCTCTGGTATTACACGGTGGTTCAGGATCTGGAGATGAAAATATAAAAAAAGCTGTTTCTTGTGGAATTAACAAAATAAATGTATGGACAGATATTTCGATTGCTTGTGACAATGCAGCAAAAAACAAGTTAGAAACACAAGAAAGTTCTAATTTTATGCGCGTCAT
The DNA here is from genome assembly GCA_022768265.1 of Erysipelotrichaceae bacterium. Taxonomy (GTDB): domain Bacteria; phylum Bacillota_I; class Bacilli_A; order Erysipelotrichales; family Erysipelotrichaceae; genus JALEVB01. Next base: position 3,177 of record JALEMK010000055.1, on the reverse strand, counting down.
GATGGATGTTGAACAAGCAATAAAGAAAGTTTTAGGACATTATTTTGAAATTGCTGGTTCAAAAGGCATGGGAAGTAAATTTTAGGTTGGGAGGAATTATGAAGTTTTTTTTAGATAGTGCAAAAATAGATGAAGTAAAGTATGCATATAAATATTATGGTATAGATGGAGTTACGACAAATCCTAATCATGTCAAAAATAGTGGCAGGCCGTTAAAAGAAATAATTTATCAATTTAAAGAAGAATTTGATAATAAAAATTTTCCCATTTCCATTGAAATCGATCCTCATCTAAATGACATGGATGAAATGATACAGGCTGGTAAAGAACTAGCAAAAATTTCTAATAATTTTGTAGTTAAGATTCCTTGCAACAATGCAGGTATTAAAGCAGCAAAAGTTTTGGAAGAAAACGGTATTAAAACAAATGTTACATTAGTATTTACCATTACTCAAGCTTTGCAAGCAGCAAGAATAAATGCGACTTATGTCTCTCCATTCGTAGGTTGGAAAGAAAATAATGGAGAATTTGCCCTGGATTATGTAAAGAAAATCAAGGAAATCTATAACTTATATGGGTATAAGACGCAAATTATTGGTGCAGCGATAAGAAATGGTTATCAAATAGGTGAGTTAGCTGCTTCTGGAATAGATATTGTAACTTGTGGATTAGGTGTATATGAGGATTGTTTTTATAGTCCTTATACAGATATGGGAATTAAAAAATTTTCTAAAGCATGGGAAGAAACTGTAAAATGAAAAAAGTAGGATTTATTGGTCTAGGCACTATGGGTTTACCTATGTCTTGTAATATTGCGAAAAAAGGTTTTAAAGTATTTGGTTTTGATTTAAATAAAGATAGGATTGAACTAGCTAAAAGCAAAGGAATTAATGACGGTAAAAGTATAAAAAATTTAGCTAGCTCTGTTGATGTTTTATTTACAATGGTTCCTGCTGCGAAACATGCTATTACTGTTTATGATGAAATTTTTGATTATGCAAAGAAAGATTTGATCTGTGTTGATATGTCAACAATTGAGCCTAGCGTACATGTTTCTATTACAGAAAAAGGTAAAGAATATGGAGTAAGAGTATTAGATGCTCCCGTAGTGAAAAGTGAAGCTGCAGCAATAGATGGTACTCTTGGAATTTATGTTGGCGGAGATGAGGATACATACAATGAAATTAAGGACATCATTGCATGTATGGGTAACAATATTATTTATATGGGAGATAGTGGCAGAGGAATGCTTATGAAGATCTGCCATAATATGTTTGTCGCGCAAATTCAAAATGGACTTAATGAGATGTTGTGTCTAGCTCATTCTGGAGGAATTGGAGTTGAAGAGGCTATTACAGCTTTATCAATAGGTGGTGCTGATTGTTTATATATGCACACAAAAAAGGCTAATTTAGCAAACGGAGAATATAAACCTGCATTTTCAATTAGAAATATGCATAAAGATGTTCATATTGCACAAACAATAGCTAATGAAAGAAAATTGAAGCTTTATGGATTAAATAAAATAGTTGAGGTATATGATGATAGCCTTGAAAATATGGCAGATCTAGATTTTAGTGCAACATATGAGACCGTAAAAAGGAGATGTAATAATGAAGGCTAAAATAGGAGTTACTTGTTTAACAAGGGATACCTATGATTATATTGCTGCAACAGAACTTTATCAAAAAACCATACAAGAATTAGAAAGATATGATGATATTGATTGGATAATATATGATAAGCCAATAATGTCTGAAGAAGAAGCTAGAACTACAGCTTTATATTTTAAAGAAAATAATGTCGATGGGATGGTAGCAATAAGTGGAACATTTCATTTAGGTACATTAGTTTTAACATTGAATAGTATTGTTGATAACGTTCCAATATTGTTATGGGCTTATCCAGAATTGCCATATGATGGTGGAAAAATTAGACTTAATTCGTTGTGTGGTGTTAATTTAGATGCTAGCAATATGTACAAATCAAATAAAAATAATTTTAAAGTATATATTGGAAATAAAATTGATGATACTTTTATAAAAGCGGTAAAAATTAAAAGTGCATTGAAAAATGCTAAAATTGGAATCCTAGGTCACCATGCGCAAGGATTTTATAATATTGATGTTGATGAAATGTCTCTTTATAAAAATTTTGGGATATTAGTTAATCATTATGAGTTAGAAGAATTGCTTAATTATGCATTTGAAGAAAAAGATTATAATTATTTTTATTCATTAATTATTAAAGTATATGATACTTCAAAATTAGATGAATTTAGAATTAATAAAACTGCTGAATTATGTGCCAAATTATCTAAATTTTATAATGATCATAAATTAAATGGTTTAGCAATCAGATGCTGGCCAGAGTTTGCAAATTATTTTGGAATTGCGCCTTGCGCAAGCATGTCAATTTTACAATCTCTAGACTATTTATTAGGGTGCGAAGGAGATATTGATGGACTTATTTCAATGATAGTGCACAAGACAGTTGATAAAACTCCTCCTTTCCTAGCTGATTTATCACAAATTGATTTTGAAAAAAATAATATGCTTTTATGGCATTGTGGAGTAGCACCATATATTTTACATGATAAGATAAGTGAAATTACTTTAGATAAGTATTTTTCCAAAGGAAGAGGTGTTACTGCTGGATTTGTATTGAAGAGTGGCAGAATTAGCATGATTAGATTTGATAGCATTAGCGGAAGATATCGACTGTTTATTGGAAATGGAGAAATTCAACCAATGAAAAAATTACTATCAGGTACTTATGGAAATTGTCATTTTGAAAAAAATGTAAATGATATTTTTAGGACAATAGTAGATAATGGCTGTGCTCATCATTTTTCAACATCGTATGATCATAAAGATCAAGAAGCTATTAAAGAGAGTGTAAAATAAACTGTGTAAGTTAAGAGTGCGCACAACTTAACTTGTCACAGTTTTTTCTTTTAGAAGATATGATAAAATTGGGAGGTAAAAAGGAAATATGACTATGGCAAGAATAAAAAGAGATCCAAAAAAAGTGGCTTTAGCACAAGCAATCTTAGAAGCATATCAGCCTAAATCTGTAGAAGATATGCAAGACGCACTGAAAGATGTGTTTGGCCCTATGTTTGAAGCTATGCTCAAAGGTGAGATGAATAATCACTTGGGATATGATCCAAATGAT
>JALEMK010000012.1 GCA_022768265.1 Erysipelotrichaceae bacterium | reverse complement strand
TGGTAAAACATTCAAATCTAGAGAAAAGGCAATTGTTTAGATAATTCGCCAATGGAAAATTTCTTTGGTAAGATGAAAAATGAAATGTTTTATGGGCATGAATATAGTTTTAAAACATTAGATGATTTAAAGAAAGCGATGGTTGAATATATTGATTATTATAATAACCGAAGAATTATAGTAAAATTAAAAGGACTAACTCCTGCCCAATACAGGAATCAATCCTTAATAACTGCTTAAAAATAAATTTAATTAAATGTCCAACAAATTGGGTTCACTTCAGTATAACCTCTTTTTAATATATAATAAATATATGAAAACAAAAATTATATTATTAGCATTTATATTGCTTTTCACAACCACCGGTTGCTCTACAAATGAAGAATTTAATTATAAGTTCAACAATTCAATTTCAATAAAAAAAGATGAGATTAATACATTAATTAATTCACCAGAAAGTATGTTTGATATAAATGATCATAGTGTTTCTTTCCATTACGAAGCAGTATGCTTTTATGATGAATATTTAAATCTCGATGTAGAAGGAAACGAAACAATTCTTTATTATACAGAGGAAAAAATAAATGAATCCTCTCAATCACAACTACCTTATGATTCTTTTTATGTTGGTTATTTTAAAACGCTAGAAGAAGCTGTATATTTTGCCGAAACAAATTTAGATGGTGTAAATAATTATATCCTATCTAATTCAGAGAATTTGTCTGATGAAGATGTTGAACATGATTATAGAATTGATGAAATTTGTAGTTTAGAAAAAGCAGGTTATGTTGTATCTTTTGGTTTATTAGATACATATATGTCGCAATCAAAATTTGATCTAATCAAAAATAAAACTTTTCAAGAATCATTAGAATTAGCTATAAAAAATGACAAAATATTAAATAACTTAAATGTTTTTATTATTTTTGATATTTACTTAGGTAATATTGATTATATGCATTTTGAAATAGTTCCTTTATCTACTTGAGTAGGGGAATATGTCACAATGATCATGCTTTGATTTATTTTTGTTTCTATGTGATTTCAAGAACTTTCCTACTACAAAAAAAGCATCCGCAGATGCTTGATTGCAATTACATAATAAATGATGATTATAGAAACGCTTTGATCTTTGGGGCCAAGGCCTTGACGATAAAGTATCCAACGATCACCGAAACCAACTCACCAATCGCTACTTCAACGCCACAGATCAAACTTCCTAATAAGAAATTTTGTGGAAATAAAACATATCCTAGTTCAACGCCAATGATGACCCCATTAAAGATAACCGGCATCAAGATAGCGAAGATCGGGATATTTTTTATTTTGATATTACGTAATTTATATGTCATAAAGGCGGCAAGGGCCGTAGCTAAGGTTCCTACGATAACATCCAAGAAACCTAATAAATTAACTCCCATAAAGGCGCCAATAAGATTTGTCAAGAAACAACCTAAGATCACGCCATAGATGCTTGGCGCAAATATTAGCGGTAACATGGTCAAACATTCCGCAATTCGAATTTGGATATTGCCAAAAGACAATGGTGCTAAAGCTAAGCTTACTGCAGTATACATTGCCGCAATGATGGCAATGATGCAGAAGTACAATACTTTCTTATTCATGATTAAATTTTCTCCTTGTTTTGTTTATGGTCAGGTAATTGCGACTGACCGTATTATCTTAGCATTTTAGCGACGATTTTTCAATTCTTTCACCATGAAGGTCATACCGATGGTCTTGGCATCTATGATCTTATGATCCATGATCATATCAACTAGCTCATCGATCGAATACTTTTCCAAGATGATATTTTCATCTTCATCAAAATGTTGACCAACATAATCTTTCACCGTTGCATGATACATCGCGATCCTTTCGGTATCATAAGCAGGTGTAGGAGCCATTTCTCCAAGATAAATCCAGTTTTCGGCCGTATATCCTGTTTCTTCGGTAATTTCGCGCATCGCAGTAACAAGCGCGTCTTCTCCTACTTCCTTTTTCCCCGCAGGAAATTCTAAGGTCTCCATCATCTGCCCGTAACGAAATTGGCGAACCATGAAATACTTACCATCTTTATCCTCTAGAGCAATGCCAACACCTCCTGGATGTTCGACCACCTCTCTTAAAGCTACCATGTCATTGGCAAGCTTAGCTTCATCTAAGCGCACATTGATGATCTTACCTTGATATTTATAACTTTTACTAAGAGTCTTCTCTTGTAACTTATTCATCTTAAGCTCCTTTCACGATATACTTTCTTCTAACGATCAAATAACAGATACAATGGATGCTCGCGGTCAAGACCCACGAGATCGGATAGGAAATATATAAAGAAAATTGCGTATGGAAAGCCGCAAAAATTGTAAAGATCCACACGATCCTAAACAAACAAGCCCCAGTCAAGCTAACGATCATCGGCATGATCGAATAACCCATTCCCCGTAAGCTACCAACAAAGACATCCATCAATCCACATAAGAAATACGGAGCACTTACTAACATCAAACGATTGATACCATAGCCAATAACTTGCATATCGCTAGTATAGATACCTAACAATTGTTCACCAAACACATA
>JALEMK010000007.1 GCA_022768265.1 Erysipelotrichaceae bacterium | reverse complement strand
TTCTACTTTACAGATCAAACAAGCAGAAGATAAAAAACGCTATTATGTAAGAACAAATATGAATGATTATTCATTTACCGTGGAATATTTTAATGAACCAACCGATGTATATATCAATGATGTCAAAATAAACGATGCTTTCTTAGCCGCTCAAGACATTGAAAGCAATTTAACAGAAGGAACAAACTATCCAGAACCTCCTATGGTTGATCGTTATTTTTTCGATAATATCATCGATACCCCAACTGTAACTACTAGTGACCCAAATAGCGTAGTAGTAAATGATCTAGGGGGAAGTGCTTTCTATGTAGGAAATAAGCCTAGCCCCGAAAACTTAGCTGAATATGAAGAATTGATCAAAAACGCAGCTATGACTTATTGTAAATATATCACACGTGATGCAATGTATTATCAAATACGCCAATTGTTATTACCAAACACTGTTTTCGCTGATGCCTTATCAACCTTTGAAAATACTTGGTTTACCGCTCATGATAGCATCAGTTTTGAAAATGTTGAAGTATTTGAAGTAATGGAATTTGAAGATGGTTTTATCGGTTCGATCAAATTTGATTATATCGTAGAAGCTCACGATGTATCACAAACTTATTCAAGCATCTACCAATTAACTTTCAAAGAACAAAACGGCCGTTATTTAGTCTCAAATCTAAAGATCGGTGATCAATAAGAAGCTGAAAATGCTTCTTTTTTTATGGTTGATAGCCAAAATAAAAAGCTATGCCATGCATAGCTTAACTCTAAAACAATTAATTATGACCGTAACATTCCCTGTCCACTTCTATTGTTATATTTTCTTCATCAATTTTCTCTCCACATTCTGGACATTGATAATAATTCACATAATCTTGATACCATACCCTATCTGTACCAAAGGTATAATGTTTGCATCCTTCGCTTTTACTATATGGATTTCCTATTTTCTCTTCATAGTATACTGTCTTAGCTCCATCTTCTTCACAAAGTGGTGCATTTTCATTTTTATCGTTAATTTGTTGTTTACTAGCGACATCTTTCTTCATTTCTGTAAAGAAATCGGTGATCTTAATCCCAAAATCCTCTAGTAAAGAATTGGTATATGCCAATGCACTATCAGCTTGATATGATGCACTATCTTCGCCATCAACAACTTTGATCTTATTATCTGCATAAATATACAATTTAAAGCCATTATCTTTATTTTCAAGGATCATCAACAAACCATCAGTACCACTGATATCATCAATCTTTGTATATTTGGCATTTGTTAATTCTTGGATCATTTCATCATATTGTGGTAACATCCATTCTTCATAACGTTCAACTTCTTCGTAATACGTTTCTTCATCCAACAATTCTAAATTATCCGCTTTGGTAATATCATCGAAACTTTCACTTCTAATAGCAAATTCTGTAAACTCAGCATCACTATAAATACCATTGGCATAATTTCCCGCAATATTAAGATTGCTAGATGATAGATTTTTACTTATTTCATCTAAGGCAACCGTTTTAGCTGTACAACCACTTAATACTAAAATGAAACTTATTAAAATTATTACTTTTTTCATAAAGACGTATCCCACCTTTCTATTGTTATTTATATATTAGCAAATACCTGCTTTATTTTACAAGATAGCAAAACAACTGTTTCAGCTTACAGCTCTTTTATGTGCATTAGCAGCAAATGATTGCCCAAATACAGATATATCAAAGGTTTTCTTAGAATACCATGCCATAAACTCTTCATTATTAGACCTTACCACCATATGACCGTATTCTTTGTAATTTGTTACCTATATACTAGCAATAAATCACTTTTTTCCCAAGACTATAATCCAACCATAATTAACCAGTTAAAAATCAACCTGTTTTATAAAAAGTTATAAAAAAATATATAATATCTAAATTTAATTTATGACCAAGTCATATTCTGTTTGTGATTTATATCTAGACCTATTCATTAACCATTATAAAAAGCCTCAATTGAGGCTTATGATTTTTCTAATGCAAAATAATCCTTACACAGCTCCATACATTTAGAATCATTTTTATCCATGTAATATGAAATAACCATCTCATATAACAACTTCATTTCTAAAGCGTCATTTAGTTGGATAATGTCATTTTTAATTAAGCTAAAATATCTATCAATTTTACCTGTATTATCATTGATAAAACCTTGAATCATTTTCAGCATCCTAGCTGTATAACGATTATCTTCATCTTGTAGCAATTTAAAAACTAAACTTCTTGCTTCTTCCTTAGATTTTGTTTTATATGTGCAATATGCTAAATAATAATTCAAATCATGCTGCACAGATCCTGCTTTTTTTGCTTTATATACAAATTCAATACATTTATCATACTGTTTTTGTATAAGATATAAATAAGATAAGTTATTCAAGCATATACAAATTCTTATATTATAATTATATCTGTGTGCTTCTTCTAACATTTTATAATATAAATCTTCTGCATCATTGTACTGTCGCATATATTGCAAAGTGTTTGCAATGTGTATATTAGCTTGATTAACTCTTTCCACACAATAAATTTGTTGTAAAGCACAAATTGCCTCATTATAAAACTTTAATGCATCTATAAATCTTTTTTCTTCGTATGATATTCTTCCTAATTGATAATAAAACATCCCCTTTACACAAGGTAATAAGCTTTGTACGGGGAATTTTTCAAAAATATCATAAAGCATTTGTCGTGAATCATTTAAATTTTTATATATTCCTTTCCCAAATCCATATATAACCCCATATATACAAGCAATATTGCTATCATATAAAGATAAATATTTCTTTGATTCATCAAGCTTCAGTTTTGTTAATGTTTTATCCCTTAACAAATTTATAATAGATATCATCAAATCATTAAAGATGAATCCTCGAGAATAGGCAAATAATTCTTGTTTTTCATAAAATTCTTTTTCATACATTGCTGAAAGTTCATTATTTTTAAATACGAAGCTTTCATATAACTTGATCGTTAGATCATATGCTTCGTTATATACATTTATATCT
>JALEMK010000178.1 GCA_022768265.1 Erysipelotrichaceae bacterium | reverse complement strand
ACGTCTTTTTTAACTTTAAGCCAAAAGCGATATTGTCATATACATTTAAATGTGGAAATAGGGCATATTTTTGGAAAACCGTGTTGATATCACGTTTATAAGCTGGAACCTTGCTGATTTCCTCACCATCAAACACGATTTGACCTTCATCTGCATCTAAGAAACCACCTAAGATACGTAATAAAGTTGTCTTACCACAACCTGAAGGTCCTAGCAATGTAACAAATTCATTTTCATAGATATCCAAGTTGATCCCTTTCAAGACGATCTGATTGTCAAATTGTTTTACGATATTTTTAAATTGTATTATCTTTTTCATGAAAACCTCCCCTAAAAGATCGGTGGGGTACATACCCACAGTACTTTTGCATCATTCATTGAATCATTTCTTAAATAATGTTCTTTATCACCATTAATATAAAAAGCCTCGTTTTTTTTCACGACGATGCCCTTTTTCTCATGTTCGAAATATATGGTGACCTTTCCGCTTAAAACATAGCCAAATTCTTCCCCTTCATGGGGATAAATGAGCTGTGATTCCCCTTTGGGCTTGAGTTCTAAGATAATAGGCTCCATTTCATTTTTTTGGGCATTGGGAACGATCCAATGGGTCGTGATCAATTCTTTCTCATCAATAAAAGCATCATCAGCACTAAAGACGATCTTTTCATTTTCCTCTTCTTCAAAAAACTTGCTCATGCTGATACCTAACGCTTCACAAATATCCTCTAAAGTAGCTATCGAAGGTTGGGTCAAATTACGCTCTAATTGACTAAGAAAACCTTTGGTAAGCTCGCAACGACTTGCTAATTCTTCCAAGGTCAGATCATTTTTATTACGCAAATTACGAATACGATTACCTAAGTCCATATACCCTCCTTTTGTTTAACATTACTAAACTAAAAGTTATTATTAATTAAACCAAATTTATTATATATAATATTTTCTAAAATGCAATATTTTTTTCATATTTTTTTCTTCAAAAGCACAAAAAAATCACACCAGCTAAGCCAGTGTGATTTCAGTCATTATCTTAAAGCATCCAAGAATTTATTCAATTCTGGTTTTGGCATAAAGCCCATCGTTTGTTTAACAGCTTTGCCATTGACAAATCCGATCAAAGTTGGGATGGACATAACGTTAAATTTCATTGCAAGCTCTTGAGCCTGATCAACATTAACCTTAACGATAGCTACATCACCATTTTCTTGACTAACTTCTTCTAGCACAGGTGCAAGCATCTTGCAAGGACCGCACCAATCAGCATAGAAATCAACCAAAACTTTATCATTATTTGCTAATACTTCTTCAAATTCTTTAACATTACTAATAATCTTCATATATATACCTCCATCAAGTTTGTGATTGTATTATAACGATTATTAACACATTTTAAAAGCAATTTGCTCTTTTATTTGATTTTGCTAGCAGCGGCTTCATCAACAACAACTACGACATCTTCATGACGTTGTAAGATTGATGCAGGTAAGCTTTCAGTTACTTCACCTTTTACCAAACCATATACAGCATCAGCTTTATTAGCACCAGTAGCGATCAATAATACTTTTTTAGCTTTCATGATCGTAGCGATACCCATAGTAATAGCTTTCTTAGGAACTAAGTTCATATCATCATTGAAGAAACGAGCATTATCGCTAATTGTTTTTTCTTGTAGATCAACGATATGTGTCAAAGAATCAAATGAGGTACCTGGTTCATTGAAACCGATATGACCATTTGCCCCGATACCTAATACTTGGATATCAACTTTATATCCATCCATAGCTTTTTCATAAGCATCACAAGCTGCTTGATCATCACCATAAGGTAAATTTACATTTTCTTCTTTGATATCGATATGGTTGAATAAATTTTCGTGCATGAATGTATAATAACTTTGTTCATGGTTACGATCGATACCAACATATTCATCAAGGTTGAAAGTATGGCATTTAGCATAGCTAACACCATTTTCTTTATGATCTTTGATCATATTCTTATACAAGCCAATTGGGGTAGAACCTGTAGCTAAACCTAATGTTGCATCTTCCTTCGCGCTAATTACGCTTTTCATTACTTCATAAGCTTTTGCACTAGCTTCTTCATAGTCTTTACAAATTATAACTTCCATCTTATCCTCCTATGCATGACTATCATACATTTATAATTGTACCACACTTTTAAAATAATTCTATATAATAGGCTGTTGTATATGAACGATTTGGTGCTAAATTGATCGTGTCTGGACGTTTTTCAAACGGTAAATCAACCTTTTCAAAATCGCCATGAGAATGCCATGGTTCGATACACATAAATGGTGCACCCTCTTTGGTCCAAAAGGCAATGTATTTATATGAACCAATTCCCACTTTAACCCCATGTTTGCCATTAGTAAGCTTCACAAAGGAACTACGAGGATTTTCAAAGACGATCGTTGGATTATCTTTTAACCAAGCATAATCACAAGGAATCGTTTTTTCATCATGCAAGCTAAGCGGTCCTAATAAACCTTTAACTGTTTCTGTATTGCTAAATTCTAAATGATAATCTTCAAATTTTTCATCTTTTAACAACGGACAATTAAAAGCTGGATGCAAACCAAAACCAAAAGGCATATCTTTGTCATCTTGATTAGTAATTGTATAGATGATATCTACTCTTTTGCCATGCAATTCATAACGAACATCCAATTTAAAAGCAAAAGGATATAACTGTTTGCTTTCATCATTAGCTTCATATGTCATGACGATGGTCTTTTCATCTTGATAAGTACAATTAAATTTAGCACTTCTAACAATACCATGATTTTTCATATGGTACGCTTTACCATTGATCATTTGTACCCCATTATAAGTATTAGAAACCATCGGAAACAAGGTTGGATTACGGCCGCTCCAGAATTTAGGATCACCTTGCCACATATATTCAATATTAGTTTGCTTATCTTTAAAGCTGGCAATCTCGCTTCCTTTAGGGTCAACTGCTAAAAAAACTAAGTCATTTTCAATTTTAAACATTTTGCTCACCTCATAATTATTATATAATTATTTATGCTATAATAGTAGCACAAAAAAAGGAGTACCTATGGCGAAAAGATTAAGACTAAAAGCTAGCATCAAAAGACGTAGCAAAAAAAGCATGCTAGTTGTATTAGTTATCATCCTTGCGATAATGATAAATGCATTTTTTGCAACCTTGATCATCTTCCGCGGACCTAGCAAATCGTTTAGTAATTTGATCATCAGTACTTTCATGGAGACAAGACGTGGCAAATCCATAGTCGAGCTCTTATTTTCTGACGAAGAAATAGAAGAGATCATGGCCAAAAATAACGTTCATATAACTAATGAAATAACTGATTACACTGAAGATGAGTTCATCATCGATGAAAGTGTCAAAGATAAAATTGATGTCATTGATGTTAGTGGTGATACTTTTAAAGGAAAACTAATGATCGTTTATGATCCTTCACGCATCGATTTGGGCGTAAACTCTATTTTAGATCCTGATAATATCAGCGGACACTATGTTGAAGACTATGTAAACTTCTTAGGTGGTGTAGGTGGCATCAATGCTGGAGGTTTTGATGATCCAGGTGGTAAGGGTGATGGTTCTATCCCTCAAGGCATCGTCATCAAAGATGGTGAATTGATTTATGGAACAACTGAAACCTATGATTCAGTCATTGGCTTTAACAAACACAATCGACTTGTTGTTGGACAAATGACAGGCCAACAAGCTTTAGATTATGGTCTTGTCAACGCTGTGACCTTCGGTCCACCACTGATCATCAATTATGAACCTCAGCCAATTACGGGTACCGGTGGCGGTTTAAACCCACGTACGGTCATCGGTCAACGTGAAGATGGAGCTGTGCTTTTACTGGTAATTGACGGCCGTCAAACCACCTCTTTAGGAGCAACATATCTTGATTGTATCGAGATCATGTTAGAATATGGCGCAATGAATGCTGCCAATCTAGATGGCGGTCATAGTAGCTGTATGGTCTATGAAGGCGAGATCATCAACAACCCTGTATCTTTATACGGTGAAAGAGAGGTGCCAACAGCTTGGGTAGTAAAATAAAAAAAGCTAATTATAACGAACGAAAAAAAATTGAAAAAGGATTTTATCGTTATTTATTATTTGTATTTAGCATCACCATGCTAGCAGGCGCTTGCGTCTTAGGTTTCTTATGGATGTGGTTGACCAAATATGAAATGGCTACTCCCGAAGGTTCGATGAATATCTATTTTGATAATATTCAAGCTGGCAATTATGAAAAATTATACGAAGAATCTAAAGAAGTATTCTATCAATTAAATGATTATGAAACTTACGCAAATTATCTGGA
>JALEMK010000162.1 GCA_022768265.1 Erysipelotrichaceae bacterium | reverse complement strand
TCGTCGGCATTGGTGGTGGTCGTAATTATAATGGTGCACGTTTGTTGAATCGCGCAACTTCCCAATTTAAACAACCTGGATCTTGTGTCAAACCATTTTTATCTTATGCTTTAGCTTTTGAACATCTAGGTTGGTCCCTTGATCATGTCGTCGTGGATAAACCTTATACTTTCCCGATGGAATCAAGAGTTTTAAGAAACTTTGATGGTAAGTATCGTGGAGATGTTCCATTAAAAGATGCTGTTGGTACTTCCTTAAATATACCTGCCATCATCACTTTGGAAGAAGTACAAAAAGAAATAGGTACAGAAGCTATCGTTGATTATATGCAATCATTAGGCTTTACCCGCGTTACCGATGACAATTTCCATTTATCATTTGCCATCGGTGGAACTTGGTTTGAAAGCACACCATATGAGATTGCTGGTGCACAAGCTGCGATGATGAATGGTGGCGTATACAATAAACCACATACGATCAGTAAGATCGTTATGCAAGATGGAACAGTTTATTACCCTACCGATCAAAATCGCCGTGTCTTATCTAGCGGCAGTGCTTGGATGGTTACCGAATTGTTATATAACAACGTTTATGGTCCATATTTCAACTATATGCAAATTTTAAAACGTGATTATCCTGTTTATGCCAAGACTGGTACGACCGACTGGGGAAGTGATGGTTTACAATATGGTATTCCTCAAGGGGCAGCTAAAGATAAATGGATGATTGCTTCAACTAGTGAATATACCAATGCTTTATGGGTTGGTTATGACAAGGCCGTTTCAGGGGAAGGTACATGGTTTAGTAGCTATAAGAGCAGTTTAAATATTCCTGGTAATATCAGTAAATTGATCCTAGATGCCTGTGAAGAAAGCTCGGGGGTGCCTAAAAAAGAAATAACCCGACCTAGTGACGTTGAAGAAATTACGTATGTCTATGGATCTTATCCATATGCTAAATGGGAAAGCTGGATGAGCGTTCCTTCAGTTACTAGTTACGTAAGCTCAGCCGGTAAAAAAGATTTAGTGGATATCAAAGATCATAAAGTCGATACGACATATAATGGTATCAGCGCAACTCAAGGTGCTGATGGCAGCATCAATATTGGTTGGTCTGTTGGTGAAGGTGGCTGCTATGGCGATACTAAAGATATATCTTTGATCGATCAATATAACAATGTTCCCGCAACTGGAGCTTGTCTATTCGATTATTCTTGGGTCTTAGGAAACAATATAAGTTACTGGGCTACCATAAGCTGTGATGGCTATCAAATCGCTAGCATAACCAGTGAAACAGCTTCATATAGTGGCTACGTTGGTGATCTATATGGTAATGTTAGCGTGTGTGGTGGCTTCTCAACTGGCTCATTTAGCAGTGAATCAAAATGCACCAGCTTCACCTATCAATATGATGATGGTTGGGATGATGCTTGGGGTCCTCGTCCTTGGTAAATATAGATGCGATATTATAAAAAAGGTATTAGCAACGCTAATACCTTTTGTTTAGTAAGATGAGATAGCTAAAGAAGTTATCTCATTTTTTAATATTCTTTTTTTAGGGTTCGATTCATTAGATCGCTCAAAGCTTGGGCACAATCTTTACCTTCATAAAGAATGCGATATATTTCTGTTGTAATTGGCATGTCAATATTACGAGCTTGTGCTTCCTCATATACGATCTTACAAGCTTTGATCCCTTCAACGGTTTTGGTGTTGTTTTCCATAAAAGCCTTAGCATTATTGGTCTTACCAATTTCTAAACCAGCTTGAAAGTTTCTTGAATGCAAACTAGTACAAGTAACGATTAGATCACCGACCCCATCAAGACCAAGATAAGTGGCAGCTTTACCGCCAAAATAAGTACCATAACGGGTCATTTCTGCTAGACCTCTAGTCATCAATGCTGCTTTAGCATTATCTCCTTGCCCTACACCGGTTAACATTCCACTAGCCAAAGCCATGATATTTTTTAAAGCTACCCCGATTTCTGCCCCTATGACATCATCATTGGTATATACTCTAAAATAACTATTAGAGAATAACGATTGAACTGTCTGCGCTGCCTCAAGATCATTGCTGACCGCATTTACGCAAGTTAGTAGACGCAAGATAACTTCCTCGGCATGTGATGGACCGATCAAACTTACTACAGCTTTTTTAGCTTTAGCACTCAAACTACGATCGATGACCACGCTTAAACGTTCGTGGGTAAGCGGATGGAAACCTTTAGCAACATTGATGATGATTGCTGGCTTGGTAGCATGTTCATTTATTTTCAAACATACTTCTTCAATAGCTGAACTAGGGATCGACAATAATAAAACATCTGCATCTTCGATCACTTTAATATCTTGATAAGCTTTTAGCTTGGGATGAAGCGTTGTTTCGAAATATCGACTATTTTGATGGTTAAGATTGATATCATTAACTTCAGCTTCATTGATCCCCCATATCTTAACATCATGTTCATTATCCGCTAAAACTTGGGCCAATGCACACCCCCAGCTTCCACTTCCTAAAACTACGATTTTCATGAATTACCCTTTCTTTCTGGCAATGATCCTAATTGGTGTTCCCACAAAACCAAATGCATCACGTAATTTATTTTCAATATATCGACGATAACTAAAATGCATTAGTTTTGGATCATTAACGCTCAACATAAAAGTTGGACAAGCAACACTTACTTGTGTTGCATAGCTGATCTTAAAACGTTTACCATTGATAGCTGGTGCTGGTGTTTGTAATTGAGCATCAAGGATGACCTCATTTAAAATGCTAGTATCGATGCGAAGATTACAGTTATCATAAACTTCTTTGATCAACGGCAATAGATCTTTGACCCTTTGTTTGGTCAAAGCACTGACAAATAAGATCGGAGCGTATGACAAGTAAACAAATTCATTACGAATCTTATTAGTAACCTCGTTAATCGTATGGGTATCTTTTTCTACCGTATCCCATTTGTTGTATACGATGATGATACCTTTGCCTGCTTCATATGCATAACCAGCTACATGTTTATCTTGTTCACGAATGCCTTTTTCACCATCGATCACAAATAAGATGACATCGGCTCTTTCAATTGCGCTCATCGCTCTTAAAACCGAATACTTCTCGACGTTTTCATATACCTTGCCTTTTTTACGAATTCCGGCTGTATCGATAACAACATAGTCTTGACCATCGATAGTAAATGGTGTATCGATGGCATCACGCGTCGTACCTTCGATATTACTAACGATGACCCTATCTTCATTTAAAATGGCATTAACCAGGCTGCTTTTCCCAACATTTGGCTGACCAATGATAGCAAACTTGATACTTTGATCATAGTCATCTTGGCTTTTATTTGGTAAGTTTTCGATACATTCATCTAATACATCGCCTACCCCGATACCATGAATTCCACTGACAGCGATCGGATCACCTAAACCTAGATTATAGAATTCATAAATATTATCTTTTTTAGTAATATCATCAATTTTATTGACTGCTAAAACAATGGGTTTTTTAGCTTTTTGCAACAATTTGGCAATGTAGGCATCATCACTAGTGATCCCATCATTCCCATTAACAACAAAAACGATGACATCGCTCTCTTCGATCGCGATATCTACTTGGGCTTTAATTTCTTCTTGAAACGGTTGATCTAATAATTGGATGCCTCCCGTATCGATGACCCTTAGTTCTTTGGTAAGCCATTGCGCTTTACCGTAGATTCGGTCTCTAGTAACACCTGGGGTATCTTCAACAATTGATAATCGTTCTTGAATAAAGCGGTTAAAAATCGTAGATTTACCTACATTAGGTCTTCCTACGATGGCAATTACTCCATCAATCATGTTCATGCTCCTTTTTTTGGATTATTTCAAAAATAGCCTCTACGACTTCATCGATGCTCATCGTGCTAGAATCGATTTCGATCGCATCACTGGCTTTTTGTAATGGCGAAGCCGCACGATGGGTATCTTGATAGTCTCGCTCATCAATTTCCTTTTGTAACTGTGCTAGATCGCTTTCTATGCCATTTTCTAAATTTTGTTTATATCTTCTTTTCGCTCTTTCTAAGCTCGAGGCCGTAAGAAAGATCTTAACGGGGGCATCTTTTAAAACTACCGTGCCAATATCTCTGCCATCCATGATGATCGAACCTTCTTGAGCCATTTTTTGCTGTAAAGCCACTAATTTTGCTCTTACAGCTGGTAAGGTCGATACTTTGGATGCAGCCAGTGATATTTGATTGGTACGGATATTGTTTTTTACTTCCTGATCATCAAGATAGATATTTCCATCGCTATCAAAGCTGATCTTGGTATCATCGATCATCTTGCATAGGCGCTGTTCATCATCAAGCGCTATTTTTAACAAGCAAGCTTTATAAGCCACGCAACGATACATGCTTCCCGTATCTAGATGTACATACTTCAGCTTTTTCGCTAATAATTTAGCTATGCTGCTTTTCCCAGCTCCGCTAGGTCCATCAATTGCAATATTCATCTTTAAATCGTCCCCTTATTCAAAAGTACCATATATAAAATTACACCTAATACGATAAACAAAGCAAAGATCAACACTACCAAGACAAAGTTTAAGATACGATTGGTATGTTGCATCTTATCACTAACATCAGTTAGATTATCTTCATATTCATCTAGTTGAGCCCGCATTTGCGTAGTTTCGCTCACTAGTTTTTCACGTGCCGTTTTTTCTTGAGCTAAAGATGATTCAAGGTTACTTATCGTGTCATAAGAATCGCTATCATCAAAGAAATCATACTTAGGCTCTGAGGTCATGACCTTTTTCATTTCAGTAGTGATACGATCTCTTTTCTCAATATCATCTAAAGAAATGTTATTATATTCGCTAGGCATTACTTGATTAGCAAAAGAAGGTACTTCCATCGTATCTAACATTGGTTTGCTAGCTTCGCTTGGCGTAGGTTGTGGCTCAAATGCTTTCTTAGGTCTTTCACCTTTTAATTCCCTAAGGATATTTTGTTGAGTATTATCAGTAACCATCAAACCTTTTTCCATCATATATTGTTTGACTTCATCGATATATTCATCCAAATACTCATTATTAAAATTATTATATTTATCATCCTTATTAGCTGAAGCAATATTATCAGTGCCAAACACGCTTTCTTTGCGACGATGTATTGGATCATGATTGATATTATCATTATTGGTCTTCATCGATTCAAACGAATTTGCATCGATCTTATTTAATCTGTTAGCATATTCCGAAAGCTCTTTGCTTGATATATTAGCTTCATTATCACTTTGTAATTTATTACGCAACTCTTCATATTTTTTTGTACGGGAATATTTAGGCATTATAAAAAACCTCCTTATATCATCAATGATTATAACATAAGAAGGTTTTGATATCTACTTAATAAAATGTAAATAAGCCTAAGCTATTTGTAAAAAATGGCTAAGAAAATAAGCCAAGATCCAAAATAAAACGATCAGCATCACGATAATAGCCATTGCCTTGTTTTTAGCTGAAATAGGCAAATTAGTAATTTGATATGCCATCATGATCATCAGCAAAACTACAACAATAATCACCATCGCCATCCCTAATGCCAAGCTATTTATAAATATCATGATCACTACAAAAGCCAACAATATCACACTAGGCATTACCATAGAACTACTCAAGCATATATAGCTATTTTTTACATCTAACGCTTTTTCTAAGCTTTTTAAGCTTACGATGATCACTGCTTCAAAAACTACAATTGTGATCAGCAATAAAAAAGCATATTCCACAAATACTCCCGATGCATGGGTAAAAGACATCCGATATATACTAAAGCCTTGACTATTTACCATATCATAAATTACTTGGGCCATTAAAAGTCCATATAAGATTGCAAAGCTGACATGTACTAACAAAGCCTGCTTAAAGCTTTGTAATTGCAGCTTTGACCATAATATCTTATCATTTGAAGAATTCGCACCATCATCAACAGCTAATGGTGGTGTATTTGGAGCAACTATAGTATTTGTACGCTTAATGATCAATGGGCGTTTGTTGTTTGACCCTCTTTTGCTTTTTGGGCCTTTACGATAATTCTTTTTCATTGTTAAATTGCCTCCAAGTAATTAAAAAGGATTAGTTAACTAATCCTCTAAGCTCTACCAGAATACTTGCCATCTGCTGTAGAAATCAATACAATCTCACCACTTTCGATGAATAATGGAACTTTAATTTCTAAGCCAGTTTCAACTTTGGCATTTTTAGATGCACTAGTAGCTGTATCACCTTTAACTGCTGATTCACATTCTACAACTTCTAATGCTACTTTATCAGGTAAGATAACACCTAAGATTTCGCCTTCATACATAGAAATCGTAACATTATCGTTTGCTTTTAAGAATTTCATTTCCCATTCCAAACGACTTTTAGCAATTTCAATTTGTTCATATGTTTCATTATCCATGAATACTAAGGTATCTCCAGCATCGTATAAATAGTTCATTGGTCTTTTATCGATATGAGCAGGTTCAACTTTATCGCCACCAGTGAAGGTTAGTTCATTAATAACCCCACTTCTTAAATTTTTTACTTTAACTTTAACGATCATTTGACGCATCGCTGTTTTATTATGAGCAATATCTAAAACGACGAAAAGTTCTTTATCATGTTCAAATGATGTTCCTGGTTTTAAATCATTAACAATAATCATCCGTTTTTTCTCCTTGTGTACTTATATATTTTAATGTAAAAAATGTTTTTGTCAATTGTATTTATATGTTTGACCTTTAAAAATAACCTTAGATTTAAAAGATGATCTGATAGTCAACGATCTGCTCATTTTCTAGCGTAAATTCATAGGTAAAACTATTGGCATTTAAGACATTTACTAATAATTTATCATCATAAAATTGCAGTTGAACATTAATATCTTGGATCTGATAATTGCCAGATGTCAATTCACTTAAATGATTGTTGACATAGTTAAAGATCGTTAACTGAATCTTTTGTATTGGCAGATAAGCTTTTAAATCAGCTAGGATCTTTAACTGTTTGGTCATTAAGGAAATCTGCAAGGAAAGCAAACTGACCGTAAGATAAAAAATATATAAAAAGTATTGACTGATAAAACCTTCACGCCACCATGAGGGCTTTTTTAAAACTCTTGTCTTCTTGCACATAATTAATGTAAATGATTTTTCCTTCTAAATTAAAATAAACCTGTTGGATATCGCATAAGATGATCTGCGTACCAGGTGTCAAGATCAACCTTTCATTAGTTTCATATAGCTCATAGATTTTGCCAGCATATTTAAAAGTCAAGGTATTAGTCGTTACTTGGATATTTTGACTTAATGCAAGGATATTACGTAATTGCAATATACCAATCTCATTTTGTAGATGCTCATCATAACTAAAGTGTGATGCTATCTTAAAACAACTTAAGCTTAAGGGCAAAAATGCTAAGGTTATCAATAATACGATCAGGGTGTCGATGTAGGTTGAGCCTCTTTTGTTTCCCATGGTTCTAAAGCGTTTATACACTCCAAAGAAGTATCATCGATATTTTGTATGTTCATATGATAAACATCGTTATATGCGTTTTTAACCGTGCTTACAGACGAAACTAACATCACTGTGACGCTGCATACAATTACGCAGATCAAAGCATCAAATAAAATAAAGCCTTTATTAGTATACCAAGCGCCCTGGACCCAGCTGAATCGTGATCTGTTTACCATCGCACTCAATCGTTTGCGCCATATTGATATTACCCTTGCTATTAAAATAAGCTGGAAAGCTAAAATTACAACCTTGCATATCCACATTTACATTTTCTCTATTGAGCATGCTCGCTAATTGAGCTAACCAATAATCATAGATAAATTGATGATAATCTTTAATTTTAAGCTCTTTAAAGTTTAAACCAAGCAAGCTGATTATGCTGATGATCATAAGGCAAATAACCATCTCTAACATCGTAAAACCTCGCTTATTGAGCATATGCCTGTCCCCCGTTTATATATATGTTTTTATCGTTAGAACAAGAAG
>JALEMK010000044.1 GCA_022768265.1 Erysipelotrichaceae bacterium | reverse complement strand
ATAATAAAAGCCAAGGATGTTTTTATTTCCAGATAAACTCAAGCAATCCTGATTGTATCGATAGTTCTAAATGCATAGCAATTCCTGATGATTATGTATTTCAATGGTATACAGCAGAAGAATTAGAAAAAGCAAAATTGTTGGGTGTTGATTTAAGGGATGAAAACTTTGTAAAAGAAATAGATTCAACGATAGGGAAACTATATATCTACAAAGCTTTAACAACACTTAATGATGAACATATCAAAAATTCCAATGAAAGACCAAGCTACTTGCATGAAGATGGAACAATTGATTATAAGATTGATGAATTGATTAAATTTTAAAATAGGTGATTTATACCATGTGAAATTGGTCATCTATAAAGATTTGGGCTTTTGAGCTATTAAGGGAAGCTTGAGTTAGCTAAATCTATATTTTTAAATAATGAGCTTATAATTATTCTTGAAAAAGGGTTTTTTATATATGAAAGAATAATATATAATATCAAAAATCATAACTTTGGCTATAGTCATTATGTTTTTGCAAATGCAGGTAAATATATGATATTATCTAATATATATTTAAAGTTAGTAATCTTGTTTTTTAGATAATGAGGGGATAAACTTTATGATATTCAATCTGGAAAATACAAAAAAAATTAAAAAAATCTTTTTTGTTGGAATTGCCCTAGAGTTGTTTCTTGCGTTTTTATTGATCAAACAATA
Source organism: Erysipelotrichaceae bacterium (assembly GCA_022768265.1). Classification (GTDB taxonomy): domain Bacteria; phylum Bacillota_I; class Bacilli_A; order Erysipelotrichales; family Erysipelotrichaceae; genus JALEVB01. The sequence continues at coordinate 1,937 of JALEMK010000044.1, read as the reverse complement.
TCAGGGATTATTCATTATCGCTACTTATAGCATAATGATAATTATGTGTGTTTTGATAAATAGAATAAATAAACCTGGTCATAACATAAGTATCGTAACTATTATTTTAATGTTGATATTTGCAATGCTAATTTTTGATTGCTTCAGAAACGGTATAGATGGCTTAAAATACAGTGTATTATGGCGTCCGCTATCAGTACTTTTGCTAGCTGTGTTTGATGTGTTTTGATTATAAAAATAAGTTAGAAAGAATGGTTGGAGTCAAAGCGAATAATTATTTTTGGATATAATGCTATGCTTACTAAAAAGCATAGTTTTTTTATCTATCGTTATATATGATTATTGTTCGTGAACTATCAAAAATATAAAAATGTGTAGAAAAACTACAAAAACGTTTACAAATAGTAGATATAATGTATAATATAGCTATAGATATTTTTTTACGATTTATAACTACAAAAAAACATAAATGTGTAGAGAAAGGGGCGTTTATGCATGTGATGAGATCTATCTTAGCAACTATTTTATTTCTTGACATGTTCTATGATGAAGTACAATTAATAATTTTAGCATATGACAATACAGAACGACGGGGATTTCTTCAAGAAGATCATATGTATTATACGGTGCAAGATCAAGTAGCACGATATTTTCGGTTTTAGATCGTGGATCACGTTAAAACTAAAGCTGATGCAATCAAGTTGGTCTTTAAATATAACAATGGTTACTCGGGGCTATTATGATTGGGACATTCCTTTAAAGCAAGGTAGGATCTTTACTAATGAAGAAATTAATGGGAGCCAACAAGTATCCATTGGTATTATGGATTCTTACAAGCCTTCAATACGGAAAATGAAATTCAATACACCTTGATACCTAGCTATCATCAAGAAAATGATTCTGAAATGCCTTTTGAAAAATATGAACAAGTGAATGCTTGTAGTTGGTACTAGGGAAAAGTATACTGCTAACGAAATTACGGTAACTGGACAATACGATCCAGTAACAGATATGATCAATCTAATTGATGATATTTACTAATTTTGTTGATTGAAGTATTGATATATCAGTAGTAAATAAAGAAAAAGCTGATACTGCTTCACCATCAGCATATCAAAAACTCAAAAAGATCAAAGAGGAATTGATCAACGATTTTAAAGTCATTGGTATCAATATTACTTTTTTTGTTAGCTCATTGAACTCAAGTATCAATAATGCAGATGATCTAATTATTTCAAGAACTAGATGTAAATATGACTAGGAACATGGCATTTGTTTTAAGGTTTGTGGCGGCGTTTATTACTTTGATAGCGTATTTTATCTTTAATAATACAGAATATTTATCATTATGCTTGTTTTACGCAGCAAGGAGGTAGATTAATGATAGAACTAAAAAACGTGTATAAAGAAGTGAAAAATGGAAAAAATAGCTTACAGATATTGGAAGATATCAATTTAACGGTTAATGAAGGTGAATTTGTTACGATCGTAGGTGCAAGTGGATCGGGTAAAAGTACTTTGTTAAATATTATCGGTGGCCTGGATGACATTAGCCAAGGTGAATATTGGTTCGATGGTAAAAAAGTAATAAAGGAAAAAGATCGTATGATGCTTAGAAGAAAAGATGTAGCAATGATCGTGCAAAACTTTGCTTTGATCTCTACGCTATCAGCTGTAGACAATGTCAATATGGCCAAAAAAGATGAGCGATATGCGTTAGAGTTATTTGAAAAGTTGAATATCGATGGACTAGAAGATAAAAAAGTAAAATATTTAAGTGGCGGGGAAAAGCAAAGAGTAGCGATTGCCCGTTCTTTGATCAAACATCCACGCTTGTTATTGGCGGATGAGCCAACTGGCGCCCTTGATTCTAAAACTTCTTCTCAATTGATAGATTTGTTATCTGCATTAAATAAACAGGGACTTACGATAATTTT
>JALEMK010000028.1 GCA_022768265.1 Erysipelotrichaceae bacterium | reverse complement strand
TATGAGCATAAAAGATATTGATGATATCGTTCATGATTTCATCATTTTTCATATCCTTGTCAATCTTTGATAATGTATAGTAATAAGTTGAACGTTTTAATCCTGATATTTTAAGAAGAATCTTTAATGGGTATTTAAGCTACAGTTCACAGATAATAGTTACTTTTTGTTCAATTGTTGATTTTTTCTTATTTGAACTGCAGCACGTAGCTTTTTTAAGTATTCATTTTCTGCTTCCAGATATTGATTTTTATTTTCAAGATATTTTATTTTTTCTTCAGGTGACATATCTTCATATTTTTTATTGAATTGATTTTCTTTGTTCATAGTAGGCACTCTTCCTCGCTTTTTCTCTACTATAACACATCCGTTATTTTTGTACGAGCTAATCCAGTTAAATAACAATCCGTTGCTAGTCAACCCAAATTCAATAGCTGTATCTCTTGCTGATTGACCATCAATAAGAACTTTATTAATGATCTCTAATTTTAATTCTGGTGTGTAATAATTATTTTTATCAGATCTTAAGATATCAATCCTATGCTTATCTATTAATCGAACTAAATAATTAATCTTCTTAAGTCTTATCCAATACTCTTTTGATAGTGATGATATACTTTCTTCTTGTTTTCTTTTTTTGGATAGTTCTATTTTTTGTTCTCTTGTAAGTTTTGCCATAATAAAAATGAACCTCCATTATTTGGTGTCCAAATAACAGGGTTCATTTCAAATGCATAAGGATTTTTTTAATCTAAATAATCTGGATAAGTTAATTTGATAGCGTCATATAAATCGCGATCATACACTTCAAAGCCAGCTTGTTGAACATAATAAGTCATTGCTTTAACTTGAATATCTTCTTTAGCAGCTAGATCTAAAGCAACTTCATCTTTAATCGTTTCTGCATCGCTAACAGTTACATTTAAAACATAAATAGAACCATCAGCACATGTTACTGTTGCATAACTGCTATCAGTTGCAGAATTGATCATTGTCATTACTTCTACTGGATAACCACTGTCAGCATAGATCAATTCTTCTTTACCGCTATGAGTCAAACTATTTTCAGTAATAACTTCTGTTAGATCTTTACCTTCATTCAATGAAGTCATGACCTTAGCAGCTGTATCGGCATCTTCAACTTTGATAACGACACCTTTTTTAGGATTCTTTTCACTTTTGATCGTATCCCAGTTATCATTTACATAATTTTTATATAACACTTTAGCTTGCAAGCTTGGAACAACACCATTATCACGATAATCTTGAGCATCTTTATATCCATAGCTACCAACTAGATCATTAATAGCTTCACCATACATCGTTTCATAGCTTTTCATCGTTTCATCAGCTTCCGCATTGATTTCATCAGTAACAGGTACATTTGCATTTAAAATACTTTGGGTAACATCACTAATAACGGTATAAGTACCAACGCTATTAAACATTGAGCTATAGACATCACCTTTGGTAACTGTCGTATTCCCTACGCTAAATACTTTTTCATTGGCATTGCTTATGGCTGCATGTCCATCTGTACAACCAGCTAAGACCACAGCTGATAACATTAAGGCAACTAGTTTCTTACTATTTTTCATCTTAGTTGTCCCCCTCTTCTAATAACATATATTCACGAAGTTGAGCTTCTAATTCAGTGTTTCCATTGAAATCCATGCCCAATTCTTCTGCTTTGTTCCAAAGAGCTTTGGTTTTGATCGTAATATCTGATTGTAATACATTAGCTACAAAATCTTCACTAGCAGATAATGATTCATATGTACTAGCGTCACATTTGATCAAATGATAACCATATTCCGAAACGACCCATTCACTTACTTCACCTTCATTTAAAGCTAAAGCCGCTGTTTTAAATGATTCGACAAAACTAGTATTAACATCCATCCAACCTAAGCTACCTGCAGTTTGGGCACTACTATCATCAGAATATTCTGTTGCAACTTCGCCAAATGATTTTCCTGAAGCTAAAGCTTCATCAACCGCTTTTACTTTAGCTAATTCTTCTTCTGTAGGATTAGCGCTATCTGCCATCTTAACCAAGATATGACTTACTTTGCGTGGTTGATATTTACTAGCAAATTCATCATAAGCTTCTTGATTATTAGTTAGATATTCTTTAACTAATTGTTCAGCCTTTAATTGTGTGATCAAATATTTATCTAGATCAGCAATTGAATCATAACCTGAAGATTTTAAAGCACTAACGATATATTGCTCATAATCTTCACCATATGAACTTTGGTAATTAGAAATAATTTGTTGAGCATTATAAGCAGCAATTTTTTCCATATCTTCTGTTGTTTCTACCGCTTGATCCAAAACGGCTTTTTCAAATGCCAAATAGACACTGCCTATGCCATTTTTTTCATACATCTTGTCGTATAATGCATTAGCGCTAACATCTTCGTTGTTGATACTATAAACGATATCCTCACCATTTACCTTTTTTCCAGGAACTACCTTTTTAGCTTCACTAACTGCATACAAGCCAATAGCTCCCACTAAAAAACAGATGATCAAAGTAAGAACACCATATTTTTTAATAAATTCTTTCATGATTTTCCTCCCTGAAAACTCCATATTATTTTATAATAATTTTTTTGTTTAAGCAAACTTATCCCCCATAAATAAGCTGAATTTTATGTGAAGTTTGCCAAAAATAGCATATAATAATAAAAAGGAGAAATAATTATGTGTATTTTTTGTTCAATTATCAATAATGAAATTCCTAGCTACAAGCTATATGAAGATGAGAATGTCCTAGCATTTTTAGACATTTCCCAAACAACTTTTGGTCATACCATCGTGGTTCCCAAAAAACATTTCACCAACATTTTAGATGTCGATCCAGACACTTATTGCCAGCTCATGAAAGTCGTTAAAGAACTAGCTTGCAAGATTCAAACTAAAACCAATGCAAAAGGTATCAACATCCTGCACAATGCCAATGAAGCTGCTGGGCAAACGGTCATGCACATGCATTATCACATCATTCCCCGTTATGATGAAAATGATAAATTAGAGATCGTCTTCAACGAAAATCCTGCCAAAGACCTAGAAAAAGCTTATGAATTATTAAAATAGCACGTAACATCTAGCGAATCCTTTAATTAGGATCCGCTTTTTTCATGATCAAAACATCGTCTTTAATTAGCTAACAATACTGCTAGCATCTTCAAAAGTAAAGGATCGATCCTTCAAATGGAATCGATCCCTTTTTTTTTGCTCATTAGCGCTATTGTCAACTAAGCACATCAAAGATAGATGATTTTTATCTAAGTTTTAATGCTTTGGCCATTTCTCTTTTAGCGTCTTTGATCTTAGCATCTTGTCGCTTATCATATAGCTCTTTACCTTTTGCTAAGGCAATTTCCATCTTCGCCTTGCCATCTTTCAAATATAGCTTAACTGGTACGATGGTAAAGCCTTTAAGCTTAACTTTTTGTTCAAGCTTCATGATCTCTTGTTTATGCAACAACAATTTTCTCTCTCGTGTTTCATCATGATTGAAGATGTTACCATATTCATATGCTGCAATATGCATTTCTTTGATAAAAGCCTCATGCTTGATGATCGAGATATACGCATCTTTAAACTGTACCTTACCTTGACGTATCGCTTTGATTTCCGTGCCTTTTAAAACTAGACCAGCTTCAAAACGCTCCACAAGGTAATAATTATATGAAGCCTTGCGATTGATCGAAATTATTTTTTCACTCATCTTATCACATCCAAACTTGTTTTCTTTTCTTCCGTGGAACGACAACCTTAAAATCAACCGTTCCCTCTTCTTTATTTGCGCCGATCACTTTGATCCTCACCTTATCGCCTAAAGTGTAACGTTTTTGTTTGCTTTTTCCTTGTAAACACATCATCGTAGGAATATAAGTGTAGTGATCATCGCTTAAACTGGTTACATGTACCAAACCTTCTACTGTATTATCTAATTTGACAAAAAAGCCAAAATTAGTAACGCTAGAGATGATTCCATCAAAATACTGTCCAACAAAATTTTGCATATATTCAGCTTTTTTCATATCAACAACGTCACGCTCAGCATAAGTAGCCTTATCTTCTCGCTCACTAGCCTGCATTGCTGCATCATCGACCATTTTTTCATCTTTAGCTAGATCATCATAATTTTGCTCAAAGATATATTTTCGAATCATACGATGAACGATTAGATCAGGATATCTACGAATAGGCGAAGTAAAATGTAAATATTCTTTGCTAGCTAAGCCAAAATGTCCCACACAATTTGCGTCATAACGCGCTTTTTGCATGCAACGTAACATCAAGGTAGATAAAACGCTATGTTCTTGCTCATCAGTAAAACTATCCAAGCACTTTTGAATATCTAGCGGCCTAATATTCGCCAGATCACCTTTGAATTTATGACCTCTTATTTTCGCAATTAATGCAAACTCTTTTAACTTTTCCATTTTAGGACTTTCGTGAATACGATATATACATGGTAAATTTTGGAACTTCATGATCCTCGCAACACATTCATTGGCACAGATCATGAAATCTTCGATGATACCTTGAGAAATTCCGCAATCTCTCAACTTGATATCTACTGGTTTACCTTTTTTATCCACGATGATATATGCTTCATCCGTATCAAATTCAATAGCCCCATTATCTACTCGACGTTTCCTAATCAAGTTAGCACATTCTACCATATCAAAAAACATTGGAACCAATGCTTGATACTGTGCTTGCAAACGTGGATCTCCAGCCAAGATCTTATTGACATTATTATAGGTCATTCTTTGATTTGAACAGATGATCGATGGATATAGTTCATAATCAACGATCTCGCCCTTTCTATCGATCTTCATATCTACACTGATACACAATCTATCTACTCCTGGATTTAAGCTACAAATACCATTGCTTAAGACATGAGGTAACATCGGCACGACCCTATCACACACATAGACGCTTGTCCCTCTTGTGTATGCTTCTTTATCTAATGGCGATCCTTCTTTGACATAAGCAGAAACATCCGCAATATGTACCCCTAGCAAAAAGCCATCATCCAACCTTTGGATACTGATCGCATCATCAAAGTCCTTAGAATCATCACCATCGATCGTCACGATCGTACGCTTAGATAGATCTTTACGTTTTAGCATTTGAGGTAATTCTACTTGTTGCGGAATAGCGTTAGCCTCATCTAATGTCGCCTGATCAAATTCTAATTTAATATCATTCGCCAACAAAATGCTGCTGATATCTACCCCTGGATCATTCTCATGACCAATTACTCTGACAATTTCTACTTTAAGCGGATCTTTAAATTGTACAACTTTAAGTTGTAACTTAAGTCCTCGCACTAAATTAAAATCTTTACGATTAACTACCGATAAGCGATAATCACGATAACGTGCATCATCCAAACGAATGCTCAAATTCTTGCCAACAACGGTCGCAATCAAATTATCACTATTTCTTTCCACAACCTTTAAGACTTTAGCCTCATCCCCTTCTAGAACCTGGATCAAGACCTTATCTTTATCCATTGCGCCATTTACATATCTAGCATTGATATAAAAACTAGTCTTTTCATCGATATCCACAAAACCAAAGCCTTTTTTGTTCAAACTGATCGTTCCTTGATACATTCCAGCTTGATCGATGGTCATAAAATAGTTTTGACTATTTCGAACAATCAAAAAATCATCTTCCAACTGATTTAATGCTTTATTAAGCATGACAAAATCAGAAGTCTTGGTCATTTTTAATTTAGCCGCCAACTTCTTTAGATCAAAATATCCTTTTTTATTTTCTGCGATCATATTTAAGATCTTCGTCTTCAATTGTTCCATCTTTTTCTCCTAAAAAATAAAAGATCCTTTATTTGCAAGGACCTTTTATATAACTCTAATTACAATAACTAATACGAAAAATAAGATACCCAACGCTAATGTCAAATTAGAGATAACTTTTTCAGATCCTCTTTCCTTAGCGTTAGCAAACAAGTTCAATCCACCATTACCTGTGAATGCCCCTGAAATCCCATCTGATTTACCGCTTTGTAATAATGTTAATACGATTAATCCTGCAGATACTATCATCAATAAAATATCTAACATAATTTTCACCTTCCAAATGTACTAAACAATTATAACAAACATCTCTAAAATTAACAATATTTATTTATTTTAGCTTATTTTATGATACCGTAATGCACCAAAAACAACAGCACTATCGTAAGTAAGGCAAAAGCCCCAAACAACAAGAAAGCAGTGCTCATCTTACCTTCACCATCAATATTAGCTAAATTATTACGACGCAATAAATTAACGATTGGCTTATATAGATAAATGACGATCACGACATTGATCCCATTTTTGATCAAATTAAAGGGCAAGATCCCCGGCAAGATCATTGCAGCAACCACGCTTCTAGGCATTCCATAATAAATTGGTGTAACGATATAATTCCACAAGCACATTGCTAAGATGGAAACGGCAGCGCCAATAAGCAAGCCTTTGATTGCTCCTTTACGATCATGGTGTTTTTTATAATAATAAGCAGCGATACAAGCTAAGCTACACGTAGAAATAACATTCATCAAAATATCGATCAAGATATTGCCACCCGCATTTCGATATAACACTTCGATAAAGCTTGTAATCAAGCTCATGACCATCGCACTAAGCGGGCCATATATAAAGCCCCCGATCACGATAATGATATCTTTAGGATCATAACGTAAAAAGGCTACAGCCGGTATGATCGGAAACGATACAACTAAATTGGCGATCACCGCTAATGAGCATAATACTCCTAAGGTCGTAATTTTTTTAATATTCATCTAACTTCCTCGCTTATTAATCATATGGTTTATATTCAACAGTTTGTTTATTAAAATCTACAAACAATTGAAATGCTTGACGATCTTCATCTTCATCCCAAATTTCCACAAATTCAGGGGTAACTTCGATCAAGATCTCCGTATCAACATGACTATAAGCATTATAGCTTTGCCATAAAAATTCTTTATATTTCTTTTCAAAAATACGTCCTGGTTCATCAATGACCAAGCCTTTATTAAGTGCCTTGCCTTCTACTTGCACCCCATTGAAGCACATTGCCACTTGCTTATTTTTAAATAATTGCTGGGTCTTACGAAAATTTTTATCGGTCTTAAAATAGATTTTTTCATCATAAAAGACACAGCTAACATTTCTTACCATTGGATAATCAGCGACACTACTAGCTAACGCCATGATCTTATAATCTCCCAACTTATCAAACATTATTTTTTTTGCTTGTTCAAAAGTAATTTCTTTCATCTTAAATCGTTCCTCCCTTAGCTAAAACAAACAACATAATTGATACACATACGAACATGATCAGCCAAGCTAAGCCATAATTAGCTTTTTCATCATTTTTATTCGCTAAATTATTATGCCTCAAGATCGTTACGAATGGTTTATACAATACCATCGTAATAGCAGCATTGCCACCAGTTTTAATCAAATTAAAAGGCAAGATTCCCGGAAGCAAGATAGCTACAACTTCCGCACGTGGCCAGCCATAATAGATTGGTGTGATCACATAGTTCCATAAACACATGATGGCAGCCGAAATGATCACCCCTGCAACTAAGCCGATGATAGCGCCTTTCTTGGTATGTTGCTTATAATAAACATAAGCTGCCACACAAGCAAACGAGCAAGTAGACACCATGTTCATCAAAATGTCCAATGCATTGCCCCCTCGAAACATGATTTCTAAAACCGAGCAGATAAAGCTCATCAACATCGCTGTAAGTGGTCCGTAAATGAAACCACCCATGACAATGATGATATCTTTAGGATCATACTTCAAAAAAGATACTGCTGGCACCAGAGGAAAGGAAATCAACAAATTAACTACCATGGCCATGGCACACAAGATCCCTACCGTTGTAATTTTCTTTGTACTCACTTATATCCCTCCCTGCAAACAAAGAAAAAGCGTGCCTAAAAAACTTTTCAGGTACGCTTATTTGTTTAAGATATAAGCAAATAACCTTCTTCCATCCAGACTTTAACTGTTGCTATCGGAATTGCACCGATTCATGCCATCATTGGCTCGCGGAGTATACCGCCAGTAGAGAATTACACTCATCCCTGAAGTTATCTTAAGCATTTTTATCTTACAACATTTTTAAACATTTGTAAATTAATATTATCTATCATTTGGTATAGGCCATAAATGCTGTATCATATAACCATCCTTGATCGCTAACGCTTGGCATATACACTTTCATGGTAGCCTCGATCTTATCGACCTTGGTGATCTGATAACCTTCTTTTTCGCCATAAGCAACCTGTGCCAAATGATAATCATTGGCTGGCAGATCCATATGATAGCATTCAGTTATCTTAGCACCATTGATGCTGATATCTTCCCAAGTAATGTTAAGATCTTTATCTTTATTATTTTTGATTAAAAGATAAATTTTTTTATCTTTACCTATACGCATATCATCCAAATACCACATCGTAATATCTTCATTTTCAAACATCGGTTTATTCAATTTGGCAATATAAGCTGCACTATCCACCTCTTGTTTGATTGGTTTAAAATAAACTTCAACATCCCCCACTTCATTAAATCGATCATTTTGGAAGCAAAGCAAAGAATATTGTAAGCTTACCGCTTTTAATTCCCGCATTCCTAAAGCCTTCATTGGCCATAAATCAAAAGTATGTTCAACTATTTCACTGCCATTTGCTGCTAATCGCAGTGGCTTTTGATACGCATAATCTACATCGATATCATTTATTTCTAACTTACGCTGCATTAGGATTTGTTCAACATCCAATTTATTACTAAACTTTATGGTCAAATGATAACTAAAATCACCATAATAGCCCACAAGCGCTTCCACCAGCAAATTATCATCCTCATAAAGCTTAAGCTTAGGATCACAACATCTAACCCAAAAATGCTCATAATTTCAGCATCATCAGCGATATTTTCTCCTTCCACGATTTCTATATCCGTTTGGATCTGGCTTATGCTATTAGTACAGCCTACTAGCAATAATAAACCCACAAAGAAAGCTATCCATATATTATTCATAACCATTCTCCACATTTTCCACCATAAATTTCCCTTTTAGTAAAGGTTCACCTTGATAGGTATAAGCTGAATGATAAATATCATACCTAACATTAAAACTATTTTCTGGTGCTTCTTTGGCATATCCAGCAATGATTGCTTCCCCTTGAAGCTTGATAACCGTTAGGCCATAACCTATTTCCTTTCCATCCATGCCAGTTAAATAAAATGCAGGGGCAATTTCTTCATCAAGCTTGCTTTGAACATAAAACTTGCAATAATCATCTTGATCATAGCCAAGATAATAGACCGTCATATCTTCTCCGTCATATACTTTTAAAGACATAAGTTCTTCTTGCATATCATGATATTTAGCAATACCAAATGGATAAATGCTAATCGGCTTATTCAAAGGTTGTACAAATGGTGATTGGATCGAATGGGCATCGATATTAAATGTCATAGAAGTGATATCTTTTATATCATCAATTCCTAAAAATGCAATATCATGATAATCGATCACAACTTCCTTCATCGCACTTGTATTATTATCTAATGTCATATATTGACCTGTTTTGATTCCTTGATTGGCTAACCCATTAACTCTTATTTCATTAAATGCGATATTTAAAGGAAACGAGCAATTATTCTCTACGCCAAGTTCTAAAGTTACTTTTTGCTTATCATGATCATAATCAAGGCTATGCATCATTACCTTAACACCATTTTCATCACATAATAACAATTCATCAGTAAACACAACCTGACCTTGTTTGCTACATCCCCATATACTTATCATAAGTAAAAATAAAACAGCTATTTTAAACAACTTCATAATATCACCACAAATAAATCATAGCACAAAAAAAGAAGGAAGCTTAGGCTTCCTTCAAGATTACTATCAACTATTTAAGTTTTACGTTATAGAATGCTGATTTACCTAAGTATTGAGCAACTGGACCTAATTCGTCTTCAATTCTCATTAATTGGTTGTATTTAGCAATTCTATCAGTTCTGCTCATTGAACCAGTCTTGATTTGACCAGCGTTCAAGCCAACTGCGATATCAGCGATAGTTGTATCTTCAGTTTCACCAGATCTGTGAGATACTACGCAAGTATATCCAGCTTCTTTAGCCATTTCGATAGCATCGAATGTTTCAGTCAATGTACCGATTTGGTTAACTTTGATCAAGATAGCATTAGCGATACCTTTTTCGATACCTTCTTTTAAGATAGCAGGGTTAGTTACGAATAAATCGTCACCTACTAATTGGATACGATCACCTAAACGATCAGTAAGTTTTTTCCAACCATCCCAGTCTCTTTCTCCAAGACCATCTTCGATAGAGATGATTGGATATTTTTCAACCCATTCAGCATACATATCGATCATTTCTTCAGTAGTCTTGTTACCTTGACCAGATTTTTTCAATTCATATAAACCAGTTTCATGGTTATGGAATTCACTTGCAGCTACGTCCATAGCGATGCAGATATCTTCACCTGGAACATATCCAGCAGCTTTAATAGCTTCAACGATCAATTCTAATGGTTCTTCGTTACCATCTTTACAGCTTGGAGCAAATCCACCTTCGTCACCAACGTTAGTGTTGTAACCACGAGCTTTTAATACTTTACGTAAGTTGTGGAATGTTTCAGCACCCATACGTAATGCTTCCTTGATTGATTTAGCACCTACAGGGAAAATCATATATTCTTGGAAGTCAACTGTAGAATCAGCATGGCTACCACCATTTAATACGTTCATCATAGGAACTGGTAATACTTTACCATTGAAACCACCGAAATATTTGTAAAGTGGCATATCATAATAATCAGCAGCTGCACGAGCGCAAGCCATAGATACACCTAAGATTGCGTTTGCACCTAATCTAGATTTGTCTTTTGTACCGTCTAATTCGATCATTACTTTATCAATTGCACATTGATCAGTAACATCCATACCGATAACTGCATCAGCAATGATTTCATTAACATTGCTAACAGCTTTAGTTGTACCTTTACCTAAGTAACGGCTCTTATCGCCATCTCTTAATTCTAAAGCTTCTCTTTCACCAGTACTAGCACCACTTGGTACCATTGCGCGACCAAATGCGCCAGATTCTGTCGTAACTTCTACTTCAACTGTTGGATTTCCACGAGAGTCAAGAACTTCACGTGCATAAACATCAATAATACTAGGCATTGTTTTATTTTCCTCCTATAATACCTTCATTTTATTACATCAGCTTAACTGATTGTAAACTTATTTAGTTGCATCAATAATAGCTTTGAAAGAATCAACTTTCAATGAAGCACCACCGATCAATGCACCATCGATGTCTTCACAAGCCATATATTCTTTGATATTTTCTGGTTTAACGCTACCACCATATTGGATACGTACGCTATCAGCAGCTTCATCACCATACATAACGCGAATTTGATCACGAACGATATGACAGCAATTTTGAGCGATTTCTTTTGTAGCGCTCTTACCAGTACCAATAGCCCAGATTGGTTCGTAAGCAACAACCATCTTAGCTACACAATGTGGGCAAAGATCTTTCATGCTGCCAGCGATTTGTTCACGAATAACTTTTTCTGTTTCGCCAGCATCATATTGTGCTTCAGTTTCACCAATACAAAGAATAGGAATAATATCTTCATCTAATAATTTTTTAGCTTTGTTGTTTACTGTTTCATCAGTATCACCAAACATTGATCTTCTTTCAGAGTGACCAATGATGCAGTATTTAACTCCTAGATCATCTAGCATTTCAACGCTAACTTCACCAGTATAAGCTCCGCTTTCTTTCCAATGGCAGTTTTGCGCAGCTACAACTAAGTTTTTAGCACGATCTACACAATCACCAACACAAGTGAATGGAGCCGCAATACCATAAGTACTAGCTTCTTCTCCTGTCAAATATGCTTCGATTGCTTCCATGAACTCAACAGCTTCACCACGAAGCTTGTTCATTTTCCAGTTTCCAACAATAATAGGTTTTCTCATTATTTTATTTCTCCTCAATAATTGCAATACCAGGTAATTCTTTACCTTCCATATATTCTAATGATGCACCGCCACCAGTAGAAATATGAGTAAATTTATCTTTATAACCTAATTTTTTAGCAGCACTAGCACTATCACCACCACCGATTACAGTCATTGCATCTGGAAGTTCAGATAGGATCTTACATACTGCTTCAGTACCTTTCGCAAAACGAGGATCTTCGAATACGCCCATTGGCCCATTCCATACAGCTGTTTTGCAGCCTTGAAGTTCTTTTGCAAATAATTCAACAGTTTTTTCACCGATATCTAAGCCCATGTAACCATCAGGAATGTTGTTGCTATCAACTGTTTTGATATCAGTTGGATTAGAGAAATCATTAGCGATAACCGTATCGATAGGTAATACTAATTTATCTTTTCCTCTTTCCATGAATTCTTTAGCCATTTCTACTTTGTCTTCTTCTAATAATGAAGTACCAACATTGTAGCCTTTAGCTTTAAAGAATGTATAAGCCATACCACCACCGATAATAACTTTATCAGCAATGTTCAATAAGTTATCGATAACCGCAATCTTGTCAGATACTTTTGCTCCACCTAAAATTGCTACTAATGGACGATTAGGATTATCAATTGCAGCACCTAAGTTTTCTAATTCTTTTTGAACTAAGAAACCACATGCACTTGGTAAATGAGTTGCGATACCAACTGTAGAAGCATGTGCTCTATGAACTGAACCGAAAGCATCAGATACGAATAAATCCCCTAAACCAGCCCAATAAGCTGCTAATTCAGCATCATTTTTGCTTTCACCTTTTTCATAACGAGT
>JALEMK010000179.1 GCA_022768265.1 Erysipelotrichaceae bacterium | reverse complement strand
CATCTTTTGACAAATGCTACCATATGCCTTCGCTAATGTTCCATCTTTAGCACCTAAGCTCCGTCCGATCAATGCTACTGCCGCTACTTGCATTCCATCACCAAATGAGAAAGATAAATTCAAAAAATTCATTCCCACTTGATGAGCAGCAAAAGCCTCTGTTCCAAGCTTTGCTGCCATGATAGCCGTAGTCAAAAAACCTATACGCATCACTAAATTTTCAATGATGAAATTACTAGAAAGATTGATCAAGCTTTTAAAAGTATCCATTTGAAAACGAATCTTATTATCAACGATATATTTGAAAGAAATATAACTTTGTTTTTTAAAGATCGACCTTATAGACATCACACAAGCAACAAATGTCCCTAGCACCGTCGCAAAAGCAGCCCCAAAAACACCCCATTTTGGAAATCCAAGATTCCCACCAATTAACAAATAATTAAAGATGATATTGACGATACTGCTAGTAATATTGGTCGTCATCGCAATCTTGGTATTGCCACTACCTCGTTGGGCTGCATTGATAGCCAAAGATAATACATTAAAGATCATTCCTAATTGTATGACCTTAAAGTATATTGATCCAGCATCATGCGTATCTGCATTAGAACCACACCAACGAATGATCGTATCTGCCCCTAACACTGTGATCGTGGTTATGATCACACAAGCAATTAACGTAAACACCAAAGCAGTAACAACAATTTCATTTGCGCTATGTTGATTTTTTTGACCATATCTTCTTGCAACAAGCGCACTAATACCTATATTGATTGCAATAAAAATCGTTAGCGCAATAAATTTAGGTTGAGTGGTCAATCCAACTCCTGCAACAGCGGATGGTCCTAAAGATGAGATCATCAGCGTATCGATCATGCCAGCTAAAGACACGAAAAAGCTTTCTAGAACTGCTGGCCATGCCATTCTAAAAGCTTCTTTAATCATCACTTTGTTTTCCATAAGTTTATTATATAACTTATTTTATTTATTTGTTATAAATTACTTTGTAACTCCATTATTTTTAATAATATCTTTGTACCAATAGAACGAATCTTTTCTAATTCTTCTTAAACTTCCTGATCCATCGTCATTTTTATCGACATAAATAAATCCATATCTTTTTTTCATTTCGCCAGTAGATGCACTAATTAAATCAATACAACCCCAAGGAGTATATCCAATTAATTCAACTCCATCTTCTGTTATTGATTTTTCCATTGCATTTATATGTTTATTCAAATATTCAATTCTATATTGATCATGAACTTTACCATCAGCTTCAACTATATCAATAGCTCCTAAACCATTTTCTACAACCATTATAGGTTTTTGATACCTCGAATATATTTCTAACAGTGCAACTCTAAGACCTGTTGGATCTATCTGCCATCCCCATTCGCTTTCATTAAGATACGGATTTTTTACTCCAAATGACATATTCCCTTTTTGGGAAGATATTTTACTTTCGTCTGCCGAACAACATGTTGACATATAATAAGAAATACTAATAAAGTCAACAGTTCCTTCTTTCAATATTTTTTCATCGTCTTCACTAATTTTTAATTCTATGCCATTATTTTTATAATAGGCCAATTTTAATTTTGGATACCTTCCATTCACTTGTACATCATTATAAAAATCCAAGTTAACTTGTATTTTTCGTTGTTTTAATACATCTTCTGGATCACATGAATATGCATAGCTTGGAGCATAACTAATCATATTGCCAACCTTATTATTAATATCAATTTCATGAGCTTTCTTAACTGTTAAAGCACTCGCTATCAACATATTCAATGTAGCATTAGCTATAATTTGTGGATCATTTGATGCAACTCCAGCACAAAGCCAGCCAGAAAATCCAATACAATTTATTTCATTAAATGTAAGCCAATATCTCACTTTACCTTTGTATCTTTGAAAGCAAGTTGTTGCATATCTTAAAAAACAATCTATATTTCTTCGATCTGCCCAAGAATTCCACTCATTTGTTAAAGCTATAGGAGATTCATAATGTGATAATGTAACTAATGGTTCAATATTATATTTTTTTAGTTCGTTGAAAATATCATCATAAAACTTTATTCCTGCTTCATTAGGTGTTTCTTCCAATCCTGTTGGGAAAAGTCTTGTCCAATTTATACTTAATCTTAAAACATTAAACCCCATTTCGGCAAATAGTTTGATATCTTCTTTATAATTATTATAAAAATCTATTCCATCATGGCTAGGATAATTATAATTATCAAAACAACCTACTTTTGCTCCTTTGGGTAAATTAAATTTAAACATATACTGTTCCTCAATAGAACCATCTTTCGTTTTATATGTTACTTTTCGTGGAGTACTTTTATCGCCTTTAGTACATACATCTGCTATGCTAACACCTTTACCATCTTGATTCCACGCACCCTCACATTGGTTAGCAGCAATAGCTCCTCCCCACATAAAGTTCTTAGGAAACGACATAATTTACCTCCATACTATTTTTTATTAAAAATAAAATAATCACCCGGTTCTATTAATTCTATAAAACCAAGTTCTTTTTCATCTAGTCGTCCAACTAAATTTCTTTGTCCATCATTCGCCATTTCTTTTAAACAAATTTGCACTTCACCGGCATAATGTTTTAAATTATCATTAACAATCAAGATATCACCTTTTTTAAAATAAGGAACTTCTGCACGTCTAAAATTAATATTATTTTTTCCATAAATTGTTCTAGTCATTCTTGACCTAATCATATATTCGCTACTATCACCTAGATCACAATGCTTTTTATAGTTATATAATATTTCTTTTTCTATATCTAATATTCCACTTTCCTCACATATGGAAAGTACATATTTTTTATTTCCTATATTTGGCAAAATCTTTCTAACAATTTTTTCAAATTCACTTTCACAATCATTTTCAAAGTAGAATAATGAATCACTCGCCTCTTTTAATTCTTCTTCGCTTGCAAATGCATTGCCAAAATAAACTACATCCGTATTCATCGCAATCATATCTCTAATTTGATCTGAAACAGCAATTCCTCTATGATCTTCTATAGTTGGATAACCATCGTATACTGGCCATGGGCCATGTGCTCCTTGAACGTTACTAGTTATAAAAGAAGCTATTTTAACATTTTTATATTGTTTCCAAGTTTCATTTAATTGTTTATATTTATATTTAGGAGTTCCCGTGTATCTTTCGGGATAGAAATTATGGCAAAGGTTTAATTTAATAGATGAATCAATTTTAAGTAAATTTTTTCCCATATCTACAAAAGACGCATTAAAATAAATAACTATATTTTCTTTATTATTTATTAATGATATGTCTCTTTCATCACCAAAATTAAAATCCATCCTTAATTCATCAAAACCTATTTTTTTAAATACACTTAAATCTGTTTCTTTAGCTTCAAATTTATTGAATATTTGCGCATTTACATCAGCACACACTTGCATATTATTTTCATGAGCTATATTACATAGCTCATGAAAATATACTATTAATTCTTCTTTAGTCCCTTGAACTGAAAATACACTTGTAAAAATTTTTTTAAAGCCAAATTTTGATGCTAATTTTATATAATTTACTATTTCTTCAAATGATTCCTTTTCTGGGTATAATGAAATTCCTAACTCCATATGGCTTATCCTTGATTTTCTAATTGTTTTTTTGCTTCACATTCTTTTGCATATAATTGGTTATCATAAGCTTTAAAGAATGGATACCATACAATAGCTGATGGAATCAACATCAAATATTGAAAAATAGTATTAAATATATTTAAAGTTGATAAATAGGCAGAAAAACCAATTGGCATTAACGCAGAGATAGCAATCCAAGGAATTGTAATAATGCCACTTGAATACGCAAAATAGTATATAGCCAAAATTACCATTGTATTTAATACATATGGAATACAAAGAATTGGATTATACATTATAGGCATACCGAAGGCAACCGGCTCATTAATTCCAAACCATCCTGGTATCAAACCAACTTTAGATACTGCTCTAATTTGTTCAGATTTAGCTCTTAAACCCATAATACACAAAGGCCATGTATTACCAGATCCACCAAGTGCACCAACTAAACCAAACAAAATTACTGGATAGAAAACTAATGGTTCTCCTGCTGCATGTAAAGCCGCATTTGTTGTAGATGCTTCAATCATTGACGCCATAATGATTGGATATACAATCATTGTTCCATGGATTCCAAAACACCATAATACAAGCGCAAAACCACATAGAATAAACATACCTGGAGTTGATAATAATGCCCCTAAAGGCGCTGATAATATAGCCATAATTGCAATTGGAACATTTAATGCTCCTCCTGAAATAACAGATAACAGAATATTTAGCCCTTGGAAAATAATCACATTCACTGCTAAAGGAATAATTGCTGCAAATGCATTTACTAAAGATGGAGGGCATACTTCAGGCATTGGAATTTTTATGTTCTTATCTAAACAAAACTTTTCAATTCTAACAACTAATCCTGCAACAACAAAACCTACAAACATTCCCGTTGCTCCAAGGAATGTAGTACTTAACCCACCTTCTGTCCAACTACTGCACACTAAAACAAAAATGATGGTTGCATCAATTGTATGTGTTAAAGGTGACTTTAGTTTCAAATTTTTGGCATAATTAAATGCAATATTAGCTGTTACCCAAATCCCTAACAAATTCATTGTAAAATTATATGGAGTATAAATATATCGATAGATATCACTATCAACTGTAAATAAATTTAACATTACGCCTATCGAACAAATAATTTGACAAACTGCACCTACCATTATCAAAGACATACTTGACATCATTCCTGCCTGTAGTGCAGAAACAAATTTTGAAGAACCTAATTTTTGTCCTAATTCCTGTAACTTTTTCAACAACGGACTATTAAATACGTTTTCCATTCTATAAAATCTCCCTTACATTTCTTTATTTTTGTGAATATAATTTCTTTGCTAATTTCATGATATTACTACAATTTGCTGTAGCATAATCTAAAGATGGTATAGTTTCACATGGTAAACCTGTAGTTTCTTTAATTTCATTCAAACGATAGCTTACTTGTGGTCCTACCATCACAATATCATAATCCCTGTATACTTCTTCATATTCGCTTAGACCCACTGCGTTAATTTCCAATTCTTCATTACATTCTTGCCAATAATTTTCCATTTTTTTCATTAACAATCCTGTTGACATACCACCTGCACAAACTAATAATACTTTCATTTATTTTTCCTCCTTATTTCTTTGATACATCTCAATTAATTCTTTAATTAATTCTACAGCTAACATACTAGTCATTAAATGATCCTGTGCATGAACCAATAATACATCTACATTTGTTTTTTCACCGTTTGCTTCTTTGAATAACAATTCTGTTTGAGCTTTATGGGCTAAATTAGCTGCTTCATCAGATTTCTTTAATAATTCAGACGCTTCTTCATAGTTACCTAGTTTCGCAGCTTGTAGTGCCCCAAATGCTAAAGAACGAGCATCTCCTGCATTTGCAATAATATTAAAAGACACCAACTCGTTTTCGTTTTCCATCTATTTCCTCCTTTTTTCGTATTTTTAGATTTAATACGATAGCTATTTTATGTATAATTTTTTTTGTTGTCAAAAAAATGAAAACGCTTAAATCGATGCCGTTTAAACACAAAAGCTCAATTTATAATAATTCAAATAAAAACAAGATAACAAAAACTCATATTTTATACCAATTTAATCTTTTGTGTATAACTTTGTAAGCATTTTTGCACTACAGTGTATAACGAAGCTTTGCGTTTGTTTATTTTTTTTGTTTTTTTAGAAACTGCTTTTAGAGTTATATTAATTGTTTTCTTGTATGATATAATTTTTTCATGAAAGTAGATCGCAATTTAAAAATTCAAAACTATCAATTTTTTGACAGCTTAATCCAAGGAGTAATAATTGATATTGAAAAAAACACTAATAAAAAGATTTTGAAATCGGATTTAAAGAAAGGATTCAAATTCAATAACAAAAACAAACAAAATCCGCTTTTAAATTCAACATTTGAAATCATTGATTTCATTCCAAATGAATTATATTCTGCTAAGCAAACAACAGTAAATGGAACTAGATTTATTTCGTTCAAAATCACCACAATAAAAGATGGTATAAATGTTGAGTTTCAACAAAGTTTACCTAAATCAAATAAAAAACAATTAAAACTATTCTCATTATTTTCTGAAACAATATATCTTGGTCGTATGACAGATTTCTTATACAATATTGAAAGACAAATTGTAAAAAACACTTAAAAAAGATTAGCCTTGGGCTAATCTTTTACAATTTTTTTACCATAACAATTAACATTGCTATTTCATTATCATCAATTATTATCTTAAATTCTTTTTCTAATTTTTTCATAAGTTTTGAAATAGCTTTATAATCTTCAGGAAATTTATTAATTATATTATTAGTATCATCATTTTTTCTAATATTATTTCCTGCAATTATGTATTCAATTACACATGCAATATGAACAAATATTCCTAAAATTTGATTAGTATCTAATGAATACATTACAGATAATTCATCTACTATTTGTGGTAATATTGCCTTTAGTTTTGTTATAGAAGCATATTTTAATTGTTCTTCTAAATGAACATAAACTTGGTCATAATTTATATCAGAATTTATATTTGGAACAAATTGTAAAATTCTATCTAAGTTTTCACTAGAATTTGCAAACACATCAACAATAGATATAAATGGTACGCCCAATATTTTTGGATCATAGGTTCCTACAAATGCATGTATATTATATATTTTCTTAATATTTAATACTTCACTAATTAATTCTTCTCTATTTGATATGGATAAAGCAATTGTTTTCATCCCTAATTTAGAATATTGATCAATATAATTTTTTAATTGTAATGCTCCTCCTTCTCCTGTATGACATAAAGTTATAATAACATTATTTCTCTTATTACCGTAATTTTTGGTAACAAAATTAGAAATATCTTGACTAGCTGTATGGAATATTGTATCTATATCGGATTCCATAGAACATTTGCGTGCAATATCAATACCAGCTAATGTTATTGGATAATTCATATATCTAATCTTAACACTTACTTCCTCTGATATTGTATTAAGCATTGTTTGAATTGATCCCATATCATAAACGACTAGCACTCCTGCTCCTCTATCAATAGTTAGTATCAACTCTTTTATTTCCTCGATTGCTTTTCTATTATCAGCATCTAATTTCAAATCATATGCATAAGCATTTTCGCAATGTGTTAATGAATTTGTAACTTGCGCTAAAGAACTAGCTGTACTATTACCATGCATTATATACAATAAAACAGGTCTTACACTATCATCACTATCTTCTGGTTCAACTAAAAACATCGTTATGATAGCCACTTCTGATACGTTAAGTTCTAATCCTATCTCTTTTTTTAATATTGAAGCAAATTGTGTTGAAGCAGCATATTCTTTAGGATAATTTTGTATTGTATGTACAATTTGATCATTAGTAATTCTTTGATATGTTGGCATTTTATTTACTAAGCTTCCAATATGTAAGCAAAGACCATAGAAAATATTAGTTTTAATATTTTTCCCAGTTTCATTTTTATATGATTCAAAAAAGTTTTTTACACATTTTATAATATTTTCATCAACAATCTTTGATAATTGTTCATAATTATTTGATTCATTATCATATTTATAACTATATTTATTAAATAAACCTTTTATATGATCATTAATTACTGTTTCTATACTTGTTTGATTAATCCCAATATCACTTAATTCTTTATACTGTGTTTGTATGCTATCATACAAATTTTTATCAGTTTTTATTGTTTGTAGCCCATGATGTTGGTCATAAATTACGTATTCTGAATCTTTTAGCAAAGAATCTATTTCATAATAATGATCTTTGAGCTTTATTAAAGCTTTTTTAATTTTGGGTTGCAAATCATTAATACAAACATATACATTTTTGTGTAGATCATGTACTACACGAACATACGCACTAGCACACGCTGACATAATTTCGTGATTAAGCTCTTTAACATTATAAGAAAAATCAGTCAACAATAGCGCTTTAATCGCTTCTGTAGTTACCTCTATATTTCTATTTGAATTTCTAGCTTCAATATTAAAAAAATGATTTATCAAATCTAATTTTTCAGTTATAGGACGATTTTTTAATTCAGGCAGTTCAATATGAACAGGTAGTTTATGTATATATGTTTCTGCTGCTTGATTATTACAACTTAAAACTAGATATACATCATCATATACTTGAGAAACACCATTCTTATCTTCAATTATTTTAGTATCTAAATAATTGAAGATTCTGTTTTGCTGCTTAACATCTAACAAATCAAAATACTCAATTAATAATACCCCTCCTCTTGCTTGTTTAAACAAGTTATTATCACTATTGAATAATTCATCATCTAAAGCTGCTATATTTTTCAAAAAATAACGACAGTTAACTTTAATGAAAGGTGCCTCACTATTAAGCAATCCAGTCTGAATTGCAAATTTATGCATCAAGCTAACAAAATAAGAAGTCCCACACCCTATCTTTGCTGACACTATAACATTTAAACTTTTTTGCGGATATAAAATTGCTGCTTTCGCCAAGAGTACTGCATTTCTTAAACTACCATTCTCTCCAATCAGCTCAGCAAAACAATAACTTTCACTAGAGGAGGATGTTTGAACTGGTAAATTATACAAAACAGGTCTAGTATTTGTTTTAGTTAGTTTATTTTCACTAACCAGTTTATTTAATGCACTTGACACATTTGATCTTTGCATATTCAGTTCTTTCGCAATCAATGATGTTTCTACTCCTAAGACACTATCATTTTGTGAATATATATAGTGTTGTATAAATTCATAAATAATATCTTTCGCCTGCTTCATTATAAGTATCCCTCATCTTTTATATTTTATCATTATTATAATATTATAAAAGGCATGAATCAATTCATAGGTCGATTCATGCCTAATTACCTTTTTAACTTCAACCATTCACATAATGATAAGCTTTTTGTCCTGCAATTGCGCCATCTGAACATGCAGTAACAACTTGACGTAAGGTCTTATCAATGCAATCACCAGCTGCAAAGATTCCCTTGATGGCTGTTTCCATATTATTATCAACCAAGATATAGCCTTGTTCATTGGTGATGTTTAGATCTTTGACAAAATCCGTATTTGGTATCGCGCCAATATAAGGGAAAATGGCATCGATCTTCAAGGTAGTTAATTCTTTGGTATCAACATTTTCCAATTCGATACCTTCGACTCTATCACTTGCAATGATCTTATGCGGCACATGCTTTGTGATGATCTCGATCTTATCATTTTGTAACACTTTATCTTGAATGATCTTATCCGCTCTAAATACATCACGTCTGATCACGATATAGACCTTGTTCACAAATTGGGTCAAAAATAACGATTCTTCTAAGGCACTATTGCCTCCACCAATGATCACGACATCCTTGCCGCGATACAATGCCCCATCACAAACAGCACAATAGGAAATTCCTTTACCTACCAAACGATCTTCGCCTTCTAAACCTAAAAGACGTTCTTTGGTACCGCTGGCAATGATCACACTTTTGGTTAGATAGCTATTATCGGCAGTAACTACTTCTTTATAGCCATCGTGTTCAACTACTTTCTTAACATCACCATATACATACTCAGCACCAAAATTAGTTGAATGTTCAAACATGCGATAAGCAAGTTCAGCGCCACCTTCTTTAGCGGTTGCCGGATAGTTTTCGATCATATGGGTCTTGATCAATTTACCACCTGGCGCACTAACTTCTAACATCATCGTCTTTAAGCCCGCTCTTGAAGCATAAATTGCCCCCGTCATCCCTGCTGGCCCTGCCCCGATGATAATTACATCATATTGTATGTCCATGAATGATCCTCCTTCACGATTTCTAAGATATCCTTTAAATCCTCAATGATAACATTAGGTTTTTCATCTTTGATCGCTTGCGTACGGGTTTGATCATCGCTAACATAGCCAATCGTATATACCCCAGCTGCTTTTGCCGCAATCATATCGCCTTTGCTATCACCGATATAAATACATTCATCATGTCCTTCATCTAATAGCGCACATGCTTCATATAAACC
>JALEMK010000119.1 GCA_022768265.1 Erysipelotrichaceae bacterium | reverse complement strand
AGCGTTTGGTCAATGGCAAACCAGCAAGTTGGAATGATCCATTGGTCTTGGTTGGGGCAAGTGAGGCCTATGAAGCTAGATGTCGTCATTGTCATGAAATTAGTGATAAGCCAAGTAGATTAAAAAGGAGGTAAGCAATATGGATGCATTGATCGAAAAACTACAAGAATATGAAAATCGTTATAATGAAATTAATGATCTGATGATTAGCGATGAGATCATCAGCAAACCTAAAGAAATGGCTAAATTAGCTAAAGAACAAGCTTCGATCAAACAAATCGTCGATGCTTATGAAAATTTAAAGAATATCAATAGCAATTTGGAACAAGCTCATGAAATGTTGAAAGAACATGATGAAGAGCTAAAAGAAATGGCTAAGATGGAGCTAGAAGAGCTAGAACCTAAAAAAGCTGAATTACTAGAACATATCCAATACTTATTGATACCAAAAGATCCTAATGATGATCATAATGTCATCATGGAAATCCGTGGTGGTGCCGGGGGCGATGAAGGTAATATCTTTGCGGGCGACCTATATCGTATGTATTGTAAATATGCTGAATCAAGAGGATGGAAAGTGCAATTGTTGGAAGCTAGCGAATCGGAAGCTGGTGGCTTTTCACAAATCATTTTTGCCGTTAAAGGTACCGATGTTTATCGTGAACTAAAATTTGAATCAGGTGCTCACCGTGTACAAAGGGTACCTAAGACCGAAACCCAAGGACGAATCCATACCTCAACGGCAACGGTATTATGCCAGCCAGAAGCTGAAGATGAAGATATCGAGATCCCAATGAGCGATCTAACGATCGAAACTCATCGTGCCAGCGGGGCAGGCGGACAACATATCAATAAGACCGACAGCGCTGTTCGTATCGTCCATGTTCCTACAGGTATCACGGTCAACTGTCAAGAAGGACGTAGCCAAATTGAAAATAGAGAAACAGCCTTACGTTTGATCAGATCACGTGTATATGAAGAAATGCAAAGAATTAAGGAAGAACAAGAAGGTAAGGAAAGAAGAGCGAAACTAGGAACAGGAGATCGTTCAGAAAAAATTCGTACCTATAACTATCCTCAAAATCGTGTTACCGATCATCGTATTGGTTTGACCATTACCCAACTAGATCGTATCATGGAAGGTAAGATGGAAGATATCATTGCGGGCTTATTGGCGGAAGAACAAAAGCAACGTTTAAAAGAGGCATAATATGACGACTTTTAATCAAGCTGTTCATCAAGCTAAACAAGCTTGTATGGCTCAAGGCATTCCTAGTGAAACGGTTATGAGCTATCTGTTTGAGATTGCTAATATGGAAAAGTATAATCTATATATGCAATTTGATGAAGAAATGCCTGCAGCCTTATATGCGCAATTTCAAGCTGGATTAAAACGTATCTTGAATCATGAACCATTGGCACATATCTTGGGGTATTCATGGTTTTATGGCTATAAATTTAAGGTCAATGAAGATGTCTTGATCCCTCGCTATGAAACTGAAGAATTAGTAGCTCAGATCTTAGCGCGCAAAGATCAATATTTCAAAGATCAGCAAGTGACGGCCATCGATGTTGGTACTGGTAGTGGGGCCATCGCTATTTCTTTGAAAAAAGAAGAAGATAGCATGGATATGTATGCTAGCGATATCAGTGAAGCAGCTATTGCCGTAGCTAAACACAATGCGCAAGCTAATGAGGCCAAAGTTAATTTCATGGTAGGAGATATGTTACAACCATTTATCGCGCAAAACATGCAGGTAGATATCTTGGTGTCTAATCCTCCATATATCCCTAATGATGAGAAGTTAGAAACGGAAGTTGTCGATCATGAACCGCATGTTGCTTTATTTGGCGGCAGCGATGGTTTAGATTTCTATCGTACCATCTTAAAAAATTGTCATAAATTATTGAAACCACGTAGTTTCATGGCTTTTGAGATTGGTTATAATCAATTCTTAGCTTTAGAACAAGAAATTCAAAAATATTGTCCAGATGCAACCTATGAGATCCTTAAAGATATCAATGGAAAAGATCGGATGTTGTTTGTATATTTTAACCTTGCTTAGGCAAGGTTTTTTTAAGCAATAAAAAAAGATGCTAAGCATCTTTTAATAGTTCTTGCGTTGATTAGCTTTCAATAATTTTTTGAATACCCCAACATTTAGGTGTTGATACAGCAATAAGTAAACCCCGCTAGCGACCATGACAAATAAGGAGCTGTCCGCCAAACCTTCATTTAATAAATAAAAATCGAAAAAGATATCTTCAACGATCATAGGGGTAAAAACGCCTAGGATAAATAGCGAGATTGCGATGATGGTGCGATTGCTAGTTTGTTTTTGCCATTTTTCATATTCATTGCTGACCAATTCATAATCGGCTTCGCTAAGTTCTAGGTTCAGCAAAAGATTGTGGTCATTCTTGACTAGATTTTTACCTTTGGTAATCAAGATGATCCCGGCAAAGATCATAAAGACCATGATCAAAAGCCCCAGACTTTCTAGATAAAAAACATTTTCCATGATTATTAATGGTACGATAGAAATAATAAAAAGAAATACCGCAAGCGCTAAGCGATTATTAAATGCTTTCCGATTGCTGATATAATCTAAGATCATGCTGGTAGGCGTGTGTAATCCATATAGTTCCATCAACGATTTGCTCATCGCGGGTTTTTTATTTATTACTTTGGTATCTTTAGTTTGTTCATTTTCTGCTAAGATCTGTGCAAGCTCTTCACTAGATACCTTAGTCGTTGTTTCTTGTAAATCTTTTTGCATATCATTCATCCTTATATTGGTTAAATTATAACATAATTTAGAATTATCGTTAGCGTAAACTAAAATATTTGCATATTTATCGTTATGAGCTAAAATAAATTTAAAGAAATGAAGAGGTCTAAGATGAAAAAAGCGTTATGTGTCATCGGGGAAGCGTTGATCGATTTTATTCCCCAACAAAATAATTGTAAGTTGAAAGATGTTGTTAGTTTTGAAAAAGCGGCTGGAGGTGCTCCCGCTAATGTTGCAGGAGCTGTGGCAAAGCTTGGAGGCCAAGCTAAGATCTTGACTCAGCTAGGCAAGGATGCTTTTGGAGATTATTTGCTGGCGTGCATGCAAGCTCAAAATATCGATACAGCATATGTCAAACAACATGCAGATTATGATACTTCCTTGGCTTTTGTATCGCTTGATAGTGAAGGAAATAGGGATTTTAAATTCTATCGTAAAACAGCTGCCGATCTGGCATATGGGCCAGATGATGTTGATGAAAGGTGCTTGGATGATGTCAAGATCGTGCATTTTTGCAGTGTTGATCTAGTGCCATCCCCAATGCGCCAAGCTCATGTCAAATTGCTAGAGCTTGCCATGCAAAAAAATATTTGGATCAGTTTCGATCCTAATTTGCGATTTTCTTTGTGGCCAGATAAAGCGTCCCTAAAGCAAACAGTATGGGAATTTATGAAATATGCGCATATTGTCAAAATAGCTGATGAAGAGCTAAATTTCATCTGCGATAGCGATGATATCAATGTTGCGAAAGATCAGATATTAAAAGGTAATTGTCAAATGCTGATTTATACCAAAGGCTCTCAAGGCTCAGAAATCTTTACTCGTGAGTTTCATATTGCTCAACCAGCTTATAAAGTAAAAGCAATTGATACAACTGGAGCAGGGGATACTTTCATCGGCGCTTTCTTATATCGTTTATTAGAAGATCAACCTAAGGATCTAACAACTATTACTAAAGAAGATCTACAATCTTATTTAAGTTTTGCTAGTGTTTATGCAGCATATATGACCACGGTCAAAGGAGCCCTAGCTTCTTTAGCCGATCATAAAACAATTGCTGAATTCACCAAATAATGAAAATACCTATTAGCTTAGCAAGCTAATAGGTATTATTTTTAGATTGGCCAATCGCGATGATGTTTTTTGATCTTTGCTAAGATCAAGGACAAGATATGCGTACATACCCAAATCAATAAGATTTGGACATAAGGAGAAGTATAGTGATCGATGACGCCCAATCTGATCATCAAATAAATGATCATTGGGTGTACAAGATAATAATATTTGGAATGATCGCGGAAAGCAAAAGCAATCTTGGTAGTTTTTTGGGAAATGAAGATCGTGCTTACGAATAAAAAGTAGGTAAAAGGAATGCAAGAAAGCAAGATGTTACTGTTAAGCCGATCGGTATAACGTAAGAAGATTGCTTCAAAGGACAATAAGAAACCACAAATGATCAAAGCAATAAAGCAATGATGGGTATATAGTTTATCTTTGCTGCCTACATAATATCCTAAAACGGTATAGAAAAGGCCGAAAAATAAGAAATTTCTAGTTGTGATGAAGATCTTAAAATAGAAATCGATGATTTGCGTAAAAGTTAAAGGCAAAACCCCATAATATGTTTCTGTGGCCCCAAATAGCAATAAAATAAATGAGATCAAAAGCAGATAACGCATATCAAAATGTTTTTTCCACTTACTAAGCGTCCATAAAGAAAGCATGACCGCTGGGAAATACCAAAGATGATAATAGATACCGGAATAGATCAATGCGATGAACATCACCAAAGGATAACCCACGACCAATAAAGGAAGCAGTAAAAAGTGAGGGATCTGTTGGATATAGCTCATTACGAACAAGCGATTATCGTAGGCAAAAGAAATAAGGATCGGAAGATAGGCTAAGCTATATATCAAATATAGCGGGATCATCTTCTTGCAGTAGTTATTGATATACTTTGGATCATTATGCTCTTTTTTGGCAACAAAGTAGCCAGTGATCATAAAAAAGACGGGCACACAGATGCGGGTGATGATATTGTTTAGGGCAAAATCTACATCAGGATATAAAGAGTAATGAAAAGGCCTTAAATGCAAGATCATGATCAAAACAGCACAGATATATTTTAAAATGTCTAAATTGTAAAAATTAGGCTTATTTTCTAAAGTATTCTTATCGATCTGTTTTTGAATGTAGATGCTGATAAAACTGATCGCAATGATGATCAAAAATGAGATAGGATAACTAATATGCCAAGCATTGAGCTGATTAAGCAGGATCGTTAAGATACTGATAGTGATGGTAATAAAAAAAGCATTCTTTGTTTGCATGATAAACCTTTGTCTTTCTATATTTTTATTATAAACCTAGAACAAAAAATAAGAAATAGTCAGAAATGTTAGCGGAAGCTAACTTTTATATTGACATGTTTGCATAAAGTGATATACTACTTGTAGTTAGGCAAAACTAACGCTCTTGGGCCAAAGGGAGGAATAATGATGAATTTATCACAAGGAGAGATACAAAAGGAATATACGATCAAAGATATCATGATCGATGATGAAGAATTAAAAGATTTTTTATTTACATTAGGATGCTACAGCGGAGAAAAAATAACGATCATTTCTAAGAAGAGTCGTAATTTTGTCGTGTCTATCAAAGATGCCCGCTATAACATTGATAATGAAATTGCTGAATTGATCCTTATTTGATAGGTTTATCAAGCTGACATTATAGGAGGGAAAGTGTTTTATGAGAATTGCATTCGCAGGAAACCCTAATAGTGGTAAGACTACGATGTTTAATGCCTTAACAGGTAGAAATGAGCGAGTTGGTAACTGGGCAGGGGTTACGGTAGAACGTAAAGAAAGCAAGATCAAGAAAAGTTTTTATAGCTTAAATGAAGAGCTTATCGCCGTAGATCTTCCAGGGGCATATTCAATGTCACCATTTACCAGTGAAGAAAGCATTACCAGTGCTTATGTAAAAAATGAAAAACCAGATGTGATCATCAACATCGTTGATGCGACTAATTTAAGCAGAAGCTTATTTTTTACGACCCAATTATTAGAACTAGGTATCCCTGTGGTCATAGCGCTTAATAAAAGTGATATCAATCATAAGAAAGATACGCATATCAATGTTGAAGCTTTAAGTAAGGCGTTAGGCTGTCCAGTAGTAGAAACGATATCGACAGCTAATGAACATAACGGCTTAAAACAAGTCATTGCAGAAGTTATCAAGGTGAAAGGCCAAAAAGTCAATGCTCCTTACCATCAAAAAGATATCGACTTGCACGATAAAGATGCCGTAGAAACTGCAGATAGAAATCGTTTTGAATTTGTTAATAAATTAGTTGAAAAAGTAGAAACGCGTAAGATCAAGACCAATGAGTTTAATCAACAGGATAAGATCGATAACATCATTACAAACAAGTGGATCGGGATTCCTTTGTTTGCGATCGTAATGTGGTT
The DNA here is from genome assembly GCA_022768265.1 of Erysipelotrichaceae bacterium. Taxonomy (GTDB): domain Bacteria; phylum Bacillota_I; class Bacilli_A; order Erysipelotrichales; family Erysipelotrichaceae; genus JALEVB01. The sequence continues at coordinate 5,936 of JALEMK010000119.1, read as the reverse complement.
GGTATTTGATATTTCGCAAGCGCGTTTAGGACCATGGATCGCCGATAGCTTAGCAGTAGGTATCGAAAACTTCCAAGAATGGATGCGTTTGATGACCCAAGGTAGTTCACCATTTATGCAAGCGCTATTGGTGGATGGAATCATTGGTGGGGTAGGTGCCGTTGTGGGCTTTTTACCACTAGTAATGGTCATGTATTTCTTGATTGCTTTGTTAGAAGACTGTGGTTATATGGCTAGAGTTAGTGTGATCATGGATCCGATCTTCAAACGTGTGGGTTTATCAGGTAAATCGATCATTCCGATGGTCATTGGTACAGGATGTGCCATTCCAGGAATCATGGCTTGTCGAACGATCAAAAATGAACGTGAAAGAAGAACGACGGCAATGTTGACTCCATTCATGCCTTGTGGAGCGAAGCTACCAGTTATTGCTTTATTCGCTGGGGTTTTCTTCCATAATGCTTCATGGGTTGGAACTTTGATGTATTTTGTTGGTATTGCCTTTGTCTTTTTAGGAGCTTTATTGGTCTTAAAGATCACTGGACAAAAATATCGTAAATCATTCTTTATCATGGAATTGCCTGAATATAAATGGCCTAGCATCAAACGTGCAACGATCTCGATGTTAGAAAGAGCGAAAGCTTATATCATCAAAGCAGGAACGATCATCTTGGTATGTAACGCTACCGTACAGATCATGCAAAGCTTTAATTGGCAATTACAGTTAGTGGAAGAAGGAATGGAACATACTTCGATCCTAGCAAGCATCGCATCACCATTTGCAATCTTGTTGATTCCTTTAGGATTTGGTGTATGGCAATTAGCAGCAGCCGCGATTACAGGATTTATTGCCAAGGAAAATGTTGTTGGTACCTTAGCGGTCGTGTATGGATTAACTAACTTTATCAATGTAGATGACTTTGTATTGGTAAGTGGCGCTAATGAGGTAGCGGCTACGATGGGTTTAACAGCAGTTGCAGCCTTAGCATATTTGATGTTCAACTTATTTACTCCACCATGTTTTGCCGCTATCGGAGCGATGAACTCTGAAATGCAAGATAAGAAATGGTTGCTAGGTGGTGTTGCTTTACAACTAGGAACAGGTTATACCGTTGCGTTTTTCGTCTATCAGATCGGTACGTTGATCACAACGGGTAGCTTAGGAACAGGCTTTGTGCCAGGTTTGATCGCTGTCATCGTGTTCGCTCTTATTATTGGCTATTTGATCCATCGCAATAATAAGAATTTTGCGAAACAATACGCTTTTAGATAATGATAGATCTAATTGTCTTGGCGATCATCGCAGCGTGTGTCGGTTTTGCTTCCTATTATTTATATCGCAAGAAAAAGCAAGGAGCCAAATGCATAGGATGTCCATATGCTAAAGAGTGTACTAAAAAGCAATGTGGAGGATGACATTTATAAAAGAGGCTATATTTCATTTTTGAAATATAGCCTTTTAAAATTTTTTTTCATCTAATATAATCATAAATATGAATAATGTTAGGGATTAGGTGAGTGTATGAAAATCAAGAAAAAAAGAATATGGCGAATTTTATATCTATTAGCAGATAGCAATCGAATTATGACAGCAAGCGAATTAGGAAAACTAGTGGGTGTTAGCCAAAGAACGATTAAAAGTGATATAAAAGAAATTGCTGAATTGGCTTTGTCTTGTGGGTGTAAATTAGTTACTCATAAAGCTTGTGGATATTCTCTTCATGTAGTAGATAGGGAAACATTTGATGAAATTGTATCATTATTGAATACAAATTTTTCTGACCATGAATATTGCGAAAATTTCGACAGTAAAGCAAATGAGATAACTAGACATTTACTAATGAAGAACCATTTTATTAAAGAAGAAGATTTGGCTGATGAGATGTTTATTTCGTTGAGTACCCTAAAAAGCAACATTAATAATGTTAAGTCAATTATTCAAAAATTTAATTTATCATATGAATCTAAAAAAAATGAGGGAATTAGGATAGATGGCTTGGAGTTAAATAAGCGTTTTTGTATGCTTGAATTATTATTAAAACATCATTTTAATGCTATACCATTAATTGATTTTCCAGAGTTTGAAGCACTTTTTGAATTGAATAATCCTTCACTTTCGGAAATTCGACAAGTAATTTTGAAACAATTACGAGAAAATAATGTACATATTATTGACTCTAATATGCATCGAATTGTTAGATATATTGCTTTGATGTATAAAAGATATGATTTGGGTTATACAGTTGACGTTGAATCATCAATAATTTATGTTTGCGAAAGATTAGAAGAATTTAAACTTTCCCTTAGAATTGTTCATGAACTAAATCGAAAATATGGTCTATCAACGTTAGATTACAAGGAAGTTGTTGGCTTAACTATTTTATTCTTATATTACATAGATGTTTCTCTAGAAGATAATTTATTAGATAAATATGGCCCAGAAATTTATTTTTTAGCTAATGATTTTCGGTTGAAAGTTTTGAACAAGATTCGAATAGAAACTAATATTGATTTCAATATTATGGCCAATGAGCAACTTTTAAATGCATTATTTATTCCATATGCATTTAGATATAAATTTAAAGATATAAGTTATAATCTTTATTTAGGAAGAAATATTAATAATAATGATATATCTTTATCTCCATTGATGATTGTGGTGGCCTCAATAGGAAGGCAATTTTTAATTAGTCATTTAGAAATAGAGTTTAATGATTTTTTTATCTATGAATTTGCAAGCAGATTGTATTATTTGATGATGAATGTTCACTATGATTATAGAAAACGTAACATCATAATAGTTATGCGAAATGGAATAAATTCTGGATTGATAACTCGAGATAAATTGTTATCAACTTTTGGAGCTGATAAATTTAATCGAATAGATATAATGGAATTTTATGAAGTTAGAGGGAAAAATCAAAAAAATTATGATTGTGTATTGTTAAATTCCGATCCATTTTACTATAAGAATTATCAAGTTCCAGCAATCATATGTAATACCATTTTGACTAGAGATCAATTAAGGGAAATCAACACAAAAGTTATTCAAAAGGGTTATTGTATGAATGAGGTGTTAGAAAAGCTAGATATGAATGAAAAGTTAAAAGTAGAGACATTATCAATAAATAATAACCAAGAATTATTTTCAATGTTAAAATTCAGGTTTGGATACGATGAAAAACAAAATAAGAAAATTATTAATTTATATTCTAACGATCAATTTATTGTAAATGATACTTTGTCAATAATGATTGATTCGCAATTATGTAAAGAAAACTTTTTGGAAATTTATCATTTAGACAAACCATTTATATGGAAAAAACAAAGTGTTTTTAGCATCATTGTATTTTCAATAAATTTTAATTATGATTTATGTAAAGTAAAATTAATGCAGCAAATTTTAGAGATTTTAGTAAATGATTCTGCGTTTTTAAAATCAATTGATTCTTCATTTACGGTACAAGATCTTGTAAATAAAATTATGATGGAATGTATAAATTAAAGTATATTACACTTCACTTTCAATGATGAAACAAGGTGCAATTGCACCTTGTTTTTGAATGCTAAATAGCTTGATGAAAGCGGTCACAATAATTATACTAGCAGTATAAACAGATCTGTTATATGAGAGGTAAAAATATGGTTCATTACATTGTTGCGTCACATGGTGCATTGGCTAGCGGCTTCAAAAGTGCGCTAAGAGTTTTATTAGGAACTGTAAAAAATGTAGATTTTATTGATTGCTATGTAGATGAAAAAAATCCGAAAGAATTGATTAGAAGTGCTGTAGAGGCAGTAGATGAGGATACAACACTTGTAATGTTTTCAGATTTATATGGCGGAAGCGTATGTCAGATAATGAACGAATTTATGAATCGTCCAAAAACATATCAGGTTGCTGGTATAAACTTATCGTTGTTGATTGAATTATTAGCACAAAATAAAGATGATATAACTTTGGATGAATTAAAAATTTGTGTTGATTCAATGAAAGATTCTTTGCAATGCGTTGTTTTAGATGATGCAAGTGATAATGAAACAGATTTTTTCTAAAGGAGGGTAAAAATGATTTCATTTTTTCGAATAGACGAGCGATTAATCCATGGACAAATTGCAATTAAATGGAGTCGTCATACAGGGGTTGACCATATTGTGGTGTGCAATGACGCTGCTGCAAATAGTTCAATTATTCAAAAATCACTAAAAATGGCTGCACCTGCAACTTGCAAAGTTGCAATCAAAACAGTTGAAGATGGTATCAAACTATTGAATGATCCAAGATGTGAAAAATTAAAAATTTTCATATTGGTAAATTGTCCTGAAGATGCATTAAAGGTTGTTGAAAATGTAAAAGGCATTCCTTTTATCAATATTGGTAATTATGGTCGAATAGCGCCTGAAAAACCAGGCCATCCACGAAAGATGGTTGGCTTAAATTTGTATTGTGATGATATAGAAGTTGAAAGTTTTAAAAAACTTATCAATACTGGTTTGAAATGTATTTATCAAACAACACCGGAAGAACCATCTGAAGATATTTCTAAATTATTTAAATAGATAGGGGTAAGTATGATAATAAATGGATTGATTTGTGCCTTAGCATCAATTATTTGTAATGGTGTTGACCGCTTGTTTTCTTGGCAAACTATTCAAAGACCAATCGTTACAAGTGCAATTACAGGCTTGATGTTAGGTGATTTGACTACAGGCGTTATAATGGGCGCATCATTAGAAGCTATTTTCATGGGTATCAGTGCAATTGGTGGTTCAGTTCCATCAGATGCAACATCAGCTAGTATCATTGCGGTAGCAATGACAATCTTAACTGGTGCAGACATAGAAACAGGTTTAGCATTGGCAGCTCCAATAGGTGCAATTATGGCAGCTGTTTCAGAATTATACAAACCAGTATTAGCTGCTATGGCTCCTTATTGGGAAAAATTAGCTGCATCAGGAAATGTTGGTAAGATGAAGGTTCAAATGATTCTTTGCGGAATATTTATTGATAAGCTTCCTCAAACAGTTATAATGTTTTTAGCAGTTGCATTTGGTGTTGAAGGACTAGAAGCAGTAATCAATCAATTACCAGCATGGGTTTTAAGTGGATTTTCAGCAGCTTCTGGAATGATGACTGGTGTTGGGTTTGCAATCTTAGCAACCATGATCTGGTCTAAGGATATTGCCGGTTTCTTCTTTGTTGGATTTGTATTAGCAAAATATTTAAATTTAAGTACTTTACCAATTGCTATATTATTAGCTGTTGTTGCAGTAATGTATTTCTTAAATGATAAAAAGATTTTGGATATGAAAAATAATTTAATAGCTAGTGGTGTTGATAATACAAACCAAGACGATCAGGAGGATTTCTTTGCATGAAATTATTAAATTTTAATTATTCTGATACAGAAAAAAAGACATTAAATAAAATGTACTGGAATTCTGGCTTGGTATTTGCTTCGTTTAACCAAGTTAAAATGGAAGGAAATGCATTTTGTGTTACAATGGCACCTGCGCTTCAAGAATTGTATGAAGATGAAGAAGAACGTAAATTGGCTTTGAAACGTCATGATAACTTTTTTAATACCCATGCAGTATTCTTGGCATTCATTGCAGGTATTGCTTATGCAATGGAAAAAGAAAAAGTAACAAAAGGAAGTGTTGATGATGATACGATCGAAAGTATCAAAGTTGCATTAATGGGCCCAACGGCAGGAATTGGTGATGCTTTCTTCTTTAACTGTTTGCGAATCATTGCTGCTGGTATTTCGATTGGTTTGTGCTCAACAGGCAATGTTATTGGCGTATTGTTATTTGTTTTGTTATATGGTGGATCACAGATGGTTGCACGTTATTATTTGATTCGTATCGGATATTCGATGGGTACCTCTTTCATAGATCAGATTTTCCAGTCTGGTCTGATGCAGTCATTGACC
>JALEMK010000047.1 GCA_022768265.1 Erysipelotrichaceae bacterium | reverse complement strand
TCATAGCCATGTAGACGTTTTACCATCGTTCCTTCCCCACGCGTATCATTGATAAATTCTCCACGATAACCTAGCAATGCGCGCGTAGCTACTAAGTAAGTAATACGCGTATAGCTACCTTCATCTTCGATATTTACCATTTGCCCTTTACGTAAATTCAATTTATTTATTACCGTTCCTGAATATTCATTAGGTACAGAACATACGACTTCTTCAACTGGTTCACTTAGGACACCATCAATTTTCTTAAAGATTACTTGTGGTTTGCTTACAGCTACTTCATAACCTTCACGACGCATATTTTCTAATAGGATCGATAAGTGTAATTCACCACGGCCTGATACCTTGAAGCAATCTGTAGAATCCGTTTCTTCAACTTTTAGTCCTACATTTACTTCTAATTCTTTTTCTAGACGTTCACGGATATTACGGCTGGTTACATATTTACCAGTTTGTCCAGCAAATGGTGAAGAGTTTACCATGAAGTTCATTGATAAGGTTGGTTCTTCAATTTCAATTGATGGTAATGGTTCTAAGGTATTGACATCACATAGCGTTTCGCCAATGCCAATATCACTGATACCACTGATGATCACGATTTCACCACATTGTGCTTCTTCCACTGAAATACGACTTAAACCCTTATATACAAAGATCTGACCTACTTTACATTTTTTATTTTTTTGATCAGGATCACATACGGTATATGTTGTATTAGCTTTTAAAGTACCGCGATAAATTCTACCAATACCTAAACGTCCGATATAATCATCATATGCTAAGGCTGATACTTGCATTTGTACTGGTTCCGCTAATAAATTAGGATATGGATCACAATGATTTAAGATCGTTTCAAACAAAGGAATGATATCGGTGTTGGTATCTTCCATATCATATCTAACGATTCCTTCACGTGCGATACCATAAAGGATCGGGAAATCTAATTGTTCATCATTAGCATTTAGGTCTAAGAACAATTCATAAACTTCATCGATCACTTCATTTACACGTGCATCTTTCTTATCGATCTTGTTGATCAACAAGATTGGACGCAAACCGCTTTCTAAAGATTTTTGCAATACGAAACGAGTTTGAGGCATTGGACCTTCGCTTGAGTCAACTAGCAAGATTACCGTATCAACCGTTTTGATGATACGTTCAACTTCACTTGAAAAATCCGCATGTCCTGGGGTATCTACGATATTGATCTTATAGTCTTTATATGTAACGCTGCAGTTTTTGGAATAGATCGTAATTCCTCTTTCTCTTTCTAGATCATTACTATCCATTACACAGTCTACAACTTCTTCGTTGTCTCTAAATACATGGCTTTGATTTAAAAATGCATCAACCAAAGTTGATTTACCAGCATCAACGTGGGCAATAACGGCGATGTTTAAAATTTTTGTATATTCCATAGGTTATTTGTCCTTTCAAACGTGGTTTATTATAGCTTTTTTATGCATAAAAAACAATATGATTTCGCGATTTTCTCCTTGTTGAAAAGCTAAAAAAAGCCTTTTAACTTTTTAAAAGATAAAGTAAAGGCTTTCTTTAAATGCTTAGCATTTATTTTTAACTTTAGGCTTGTTTTTATTCATGCCTTTAGCTAGACGATAAATGATGATCAATAAGACAGCAATTATGATGATATTGATCATGGCATGCGGATTTTCTAAGCTAAAAACAAGCACTGGCCAAAAAAGTTTTATAAGCACATTGGTTTCGATCGTTTCATTGGCCACAATCACAAATGTACTTTCCATGCCATCTGCTCCTTTGACTACGATCTTACCTAATTCATCGCCTTCATTTAACGGTGCGATCAATTCATCAGGGATCTTTACTTCTAAGGTGTAATCGTTATAGGTCGTTAATCCCATATCTGTTGGTGCCTTGATAGCATACTCATAATTGCTTAGGCTATATTTAACGTGTACTTCCTTGATGATCTCATCTTGAGCATATAGCATTTCATAATGATAGTTGTCATAAATATAATCATATAGCTGATTGCTTTCGACCAAAGCTTTGGATATCGCAGCATCATTAGGAGCTTTCCCCAAGATGATCATATAACGTTCATTTCCTTGCGAGATACTTGCTAAACAGCGGCCCGCAGGATTAGTAAAGCCTGTTTTGCCTCCGACCATGTGTGCCCCTTTTCCGAGATAACTTAAGCTGCTGCTACGCATCTTTAAGCCATTGGTACTAATATATTCTTTGGTGGTAAAGATCTGATAAAAGGTTGGATCTTGAATCGCATATCGCAACAATAAGCTTAGATCATAACAAGTGGAATAATGATTAGCATCGTGCAAACCAGTCGTATTAACAAAATGGGTATTATCCATTCCTAAAGCTTGAGCTTTATCATTCATGGCCGCTACGAAAGCTTCTTCACTACCAAAAAGACTGTATGCTAAAGCTTGGGTACATTCTGCTCCACTTGGTAACATCACGCCATATAATAAATCTTCATAGGTTACTTCATCATAGACATTAAAGCCTGCCATGCTCGCATTAGCTTCATATAATCCAGCCATCATCTTTGGCGTGATGGTGATGGTCTGATGAAGATCATCGATTGCTTCAATAGCAACGATCGCACTCATGATCTTGGTCATGCTTGCAGGATACATTTTATCATAAGCATTTTTTTCATAAATGATCTCATCTGTATCTATATTGATCATATATACATACTCTGCTTCCAAAGTAAACGGAAGATCTACGGCTTGGGGTCTGATTACTTGGCTCCATAGCAAGCTCAAGCAAACTATCATTGTCATCACTATCTTTTTCATGGTATAAATTATAGCATAGAAATAAGGAGCAAAACGTAATGAAATATTTAGTAATCTCAGATATTCATGGTGCAAAAGAAGGTGCGCTATGTGCCATCGAAGCCTTTCAGCTTCATCATTGTGATATGATCATCTGTTTAGGGGATATCCTGTATCATGGACCTCGCAATGATCTACCAGCTAGCTATGCCCCTAAAGAAGTGATCAAACTATTGAATCCTTTAAAGGATAAGATCATTGCGGTTCGCGGCAATTGTGATGCCGAAGTTGATCAAATGGTCTTAGATTTCCCAATCTTAGCTGATTATAACATCTTGTATATCAATGATATCAAATTCTTTTTAACGCATGGTCATCACTACGGTCCTCAAAATGAACCTTGTTTAAATCCAGAAGATTATTTGTTATCAGGACACACCCACATTCCTACTGTTGATGATCACTTATTGAATCCCGGTTCGATCAGCTTAGCTAAAAATGGTCATCCTAACAGCTATGGGATCATCGATGAAGATAGCTTTAAGATCTATGACCAAAACCACCAATTATATATGCAAACCAATCTAAGATAACGACTAAAGGGGCATTTGATGCCCCTTTAAAATACTCTTTTATTAATGATCAGATATTCTTGATGATCTTTGATATAGCGTCTGGTCAAGCGCTCGTTGAAGTTGGTCATGATCTCATGTACGATGGTATCAAGTTCACGCGCCATTTGTTGGATCGAGATATGTTCCCCAATCAATTCTACGACCGTTCCTACTGGAAGATTTCGAGATAATTTGATCATGCATTGATCCATGCATACCCTGCCAACGATCGTTGCAAATTCTCCATCGACATATACCTGCCGACCGCTATTACGGCGAATAAATCCATCAGCATAACCAATCGGTAAGGTTGCGATGATCTCCGGCTTTTCACATTTATATGTAGCTCCATAACCGATCGTTTCCTCCGGGGCTACGGTTTTAACATTGACGATCGTCGTATATAAGCTGACTACGCTTTTCAAATTTGTTGGATTGGTACAATAACCAAACAAGCCAATACCTACCCTGATGGTATTTGTTAGATCTTCAGCATAATCGATCGCTGCATCCGAATTATCACAATGAATATATTTAAAATCACCATCCAATGCTTCATAAGCTTTTTTAAAAGCTGTGAATTGTGCATCTGTTTTTACCTTAGGATCTTCGTCTGAGCATGCGTAATGAGTAAAGATCCCTTCCACCTTGGCATCTGCCTGTTGTAAAAGTGTATAGGCCTTTTTTAACTGCTCGATATCTTTGATACCGATCCGATTCATTCCTGTATCAACTTTTAAATGAATCTTTAGATCGCTGATATCATATTTGATCACTTCCAAGACCCATTGTAAACTAACAACACTAGTTGCAAGATCGTTTTTGATCAATATCTTCGCATCTCTTGGTTCGACATAACCTAAGATCAAGATTTCTGCTTTGATGCCCGCATTTCTTAACGCCATCGCTTCATCTAGGCTCGATACCGCCAACATGCTAGCACCTGCTTGTAAAGCAACCTTAGCTACTTCCTCATCACAACACCCATAACCATTGGCTTTGATCACCGCGATGAGCTTTTTTTGGGTATGTTCGATAAAATAACGACAATTATGTTCTAAATTATCTAAATTGATCTCTAGCCAAGTTTTCCTCAACATTGCTTCTACACCACCCTAGCATAGATATAAGCAATATATACACCGCCTAATCTAAATAATAAGCCCAACAAAGAACTAACATTCATCGCTAATAAGCTTCTGATATAGGTAAAAAAGATAAAACCATAAAGTTGCGGCATAAATAAAGATTGAAATCCAAATATGGCAATGATATCACCAATAAAGATACTAATGACACATAATACGGCCGCCAAAACGCTAAAACGCACCTGAACCCCACGACCATATTCTAAGATGACCTTCGCAATAGCATAGCCGATTCCCAAGTAGACAACCGAAAATTCAATGCGCATCATTGAAGCAAATAGTCCATAAGCAAGTCCTAAAACTATTGAAGCAATGCTTCCACACAATAAAGCACGATTAAAACGTTGTTGCCGTGTAATAGCATTGGTATTAAAAATCTTATACATAATCATTTCCACCTTTTCTTCATATAGTATAACACAATTAAGTTTTCTGGTTAGATATACAATATTCAAAACCACAAATTTGTAAAATAAAGTATAATAATAGCGAGGTATCATAACATGCTAATAACATCTTTAACCAATGCCAAGGTAAAACAGTGGCATAAATATCAACAAAAAAAATATCGCAATCAAGATCAACGCTTTTTGATCGAAGGTTTACATTTAATTGAAGAAGCCCATAAAGCCAACCTGATCGAAGCGATCATCGTTGATGAAAATTTTTCTAATCCTTATCAACAATACCCTATCTATACCGTTACATCAAACATCATGGATAAACTAAGCATGCATCAATCAACCGAAAAGATCATGGCCGTATGCAAGATGAAAAAACAGGATGATCGCTCATTATCATCCAAGATCATCATCTTAGATAATCTTCAAGATCCAGGCAATATCGGCACCATCATTCGTAGCGCTTATAGTTTTGGATATGAAACCATCATCTTATCAAATGATTCTACCGATCTATATAATGATAAGCTGATCCGCTCGACCCAAGGAGCCATCTTTCATCTAAATATCCTGCAAGTGCCTTTGCTGCCAATGATGCAAAACTTAAAAGAACTAGGATATAAGATCTATGCTACCAGCCTAAAGCAAGCTCAGCCTTTAAGCACGATAGTACCTAGCTATCCTTTAGCATTAGTTTTTGGTAATGAAGGTAATGGTGTTTCTCAAGCTGTCTTAGCAAACAGCGATCAAAATATCATCATTGAAATGAATAATTTTGAATCTTTAAATGTCGCCGTCGCTGCGGGTATATGTATGTATCAATTCAAATGATTATGATATAATAAAAATAATTTTAGGAGGTAATTTATGTCAACACCACACAATACTGCAAACAAAGGTGATATCGCTAAAACGGTATTAATGCCTGGTGATCCATTAAGAGCGAAATTTATCGCTGAAACTTTCTTAACTGATGTTACACAATTCAATAGCGTTCGTAACATGTTTGGTTATACTGGTTATTATAACGGTAAAAAAGTTTCTGTTATGGGATCGGGCATGGGCATGCCTAGCATCGGTATCTATTCATATGAATTATATACACAATATGATGTTGAAAATATCATCCGTATTGGTTCAGCAGGTTCTTATAGTCACGATCTTAAAATTTTTGATGTCGTGCTAGCTGATGCTGCTTACTCTGAAAGTAGCTTCGCTAAGACCCAATCAGGATATGACCAACCAAAGACCTACCCTACTGCTAGCTTAAACGAAAAAATCATCGCAGCTGCTAAAAAGGTAGAAATTCCTCTACATGTAGCAACGATCCACAGTTCAGATGTCTTCTATCGTGAAGGCAACACTGACTATGTAAATGATCTAGTAAACGTTCATGGTTGTAAATGTGTCGAAATGGAAAGCTTTGCTTTATTCCACAATGCTAACGTAACTGGTAAAAAGGCTGCTTGTCTATTAACGATTTCGGATAGTTTTGTTGCTCCCGAAATCACTACTGCTCAAGAAAGAGAACAATCTTTTACTAACATGATGAAAATTGCATTGGAGGCTGCTACCTGTGAAGATTAAAGTAAATGATATGATGTGCAAACATTGCGAAAAAGCAATTGATAAAGCCCTAGCTGAACTAGACCATAAGATCGATCTTGCCAATAAAGAAGTAGAAGTGGCAGATGATGATGCCTCAAAAGCGAAGACATTGATCTTAGCAGCAGGTTATCACGTAGAATAAGAACAAGAAAAGGCTGTTTAAAAACAGCCTTTTCTTATTCATCATTTTCTTGTTTTACTACATCATCAGTAACGATCAAACGTTTTTTACGCAAGGAACGATTTACTAATAAGGAACCGAAAGTATACATGCAAGCCGTAAATGGCACTGCCAATAACATTCCGATGACCCCAAATAAACCACCAAAGACCACGATCGATAACAAGGTCCAAATTCCTGGCAATCCCACGGAATTACCCACTACCTTAGGATAGATGACCGTATTTTCGATCTGTTGTACAGTTTGATAAATAATCACAAACAACACAGCTTTGATTGGACTAACGGATAGTACTAAAATAAAACCGATACAACATGCTAAGGTAGGTCCAAACACTGGCACCAAAGCCATCACACTAGCTACCGCCCCGATCAAGATTGCAAATGGCATCTTAAAGATCCATAATGCAATATAGATCAATCCTCCGATGATCAAAGCCTCCAACAATTGTCCTGAAATAAAATTATTGAAGATTTCATTGATCTTCGAGCTTACTTCTAAGATTTCCTGACAAATATCATATCTAAAAATCGAAGCAACGATCTTTTTCATCTGTCTAATAAAGGTTTCTTTAGATCCCAACAAATAAATGCTTAACATAAAGCCCATGAACCAGTTACCTAAGGTAACTACAAATTTACCAATATTATTAACGATCGAAAATCCCGCGCTAGAAATGCCCGATAGCACATTATTGATCGTTGTTGATAAGTTATTGACATCAACCCCCACACTCTTCATCACTTCATTGATCAAATCACCATTGATCTTAAACTCCAAAGGATCCAAATGCAAAAACTCAAAGACCTGATTAATATTGGTCAATAAGCTATTAAGGTATCTAGCTAAGTTATTGATCAAATTACCAATGGTAATGATCAATTGTGGAACAATGATCGACATAAACAAACCGATCAAGCTAAACATGACAATGATCGCAAATAAGATTGATATTCCCCTTTTACGTTTATATAAATAGTTAGTTGGCTTGGTATGTTTAACAATAAAAGCTTCGCAATTACGCATCGGAATATTTAATACGAACGCAATGCCGATCCCGTAGAAAAAAGGTGTCAACAAGCGTAAAAATTTATTTATCCACCCTATGATGCTATTAAAATTAACCACAACAAAAATCAAGAAAACAAAATAAGTTATCGCGATCAATAAAGGTTTTAACCTCTTTATATCTTCTCTATATTTCATAAATTACCCTTTTCTATCTATATTAATTGTAAAGCATATTGTTTAAAATTCAAGAAAGGTTTAAAATAATTGATGACTATTGGAGGAAAAAAATGAAATTAAAGGTTGCCGTTATGTTTGGCGGTGAAAGTGTTGAACATGAGATAAGCATCATTTCCGCTTCACAAGCTATTGAAAACTTAGATAAAGACAAATACGAGATCATTCCTATTTATATATCAAAACAACGTGAATTTTATGTTGGTGATGCCTTGCTAGATATCGCTAATTTTGTAAGCTTACCTGATCTTTTAAATAAATGTACCCAAGTTTCTTTGATCAAAAAGAAAGGTAGAGTATATATCGAACCTGTCAACAAAGGTTTATTTACTAAAACCATCAATACGATCGATGTCGTAATGCCGATCGTTCATGGGACCAATGGTGAGGATGGCAGCTTACAAGGCTTTTTAGAAATGTTAAAAGTACCATATACAGGATGTTCAACCATCCCAGCAGGTGTAGGTCAAGATAAGATCTTCATGAAAAGTATCTTAGCACATCATGGACTTCCATTAGCTGATTGGACATGGATCTACGCCGATGAATATGACAAAGATCCTCAACAAGTTTTAGCTAAAGTTAACAAACTAGGCTATCCGGTCATTTTAAAACCTGCTTGCTTAGGTTCTAGCATTGGTATCGAGATTGCCCATGATCAAGATGAATTGATCAAAGCCATCGAAGAAACAGGCAAATACGATTTTAAGATCATCATTGAAAAATTGATCAAAAACTTTAAAGAAGTAAACTGCTCTGTCCGCGGCACTCATTTCAATCCTAAAGCTAGCGAATTAGAATTAACCAATGAAACCAAAGATGGTAAGATTTTAGATTTCCAAGAAAAATATCTACCACAAGGAGGAAAACTAGGCAAAGGTAAGATGCCTAGCAAATTAACATCTTCCAAAATGGGACCATCAAAAGGCATGGCTAGCGCTAAGCGCCTAGTACCAGCTCCTATTGATATCGATAAGACCAAACAAATTAAATCTCTAGCTTTAAAGACCTTCGATGTTTTACAAGCTAGCGGGATCTGCCGAATCGACTTTATGTTAAACACTGATAATGATGAAATATACATCACTGAGATCAATACGATTCCTGGTTCTTTAGCTTATTATCTATGGACCCCACTAGGTGTTTCTTTCACACAATTATTAGATGATATGATCGAAGATGCTTTAGATCTAGATCGTCGCAAAAATAAGATGACTTTCTCTTTTGATACAAATGTTTTATCAACTTATGCCAAAAAATAACTTCACTTTAAAGTGAAGTTATTTTTTATATTTCATGAACTTTTTGGCTACGCGTATCTAACAATTTATCAGCAATCTTACTTTTTTTGATCCTTTGGGAAATCAAGCTTCTTCCAAAACCATCATGCATCGGCATGATCTTATCAACTTTGACCATATCAGCCAATAATTCTATACCCAAAAGCGCAACTTGTTCATCCTGACGATTATCTAAAACACAAAATGCTAGGTCGATATGCTCAGCACTAAGCTTTTGAATCTCATCAAGATAACGCTGATACATATCCGCTCTTTCTGCTGAGGTATCATCTTCCCAATACCATAAATGTAAATCACCCGCATGAAAGATCTTTTTACCTTCGACCTCAACTAAAAAAGCAACGCCTTCATCCGTAGATCCTAAAGTGCTAACTATTACATCATCTAATCGATATCTTCGATTGGCCTTTGCTTCACGATAAAAAGGATCAACAACCTCAGCTGCTAAGTAAGTACAGCGATCATAATACGCATTTAGTTTTTTGATCGTTGGATCATAATGATCATGATGAGCATGTGATACGAAAACATACATGGGCTTAGTAGCCTCAAGCAAAGGTAATTCAGCTTGCCAAAAATCAAACAGCAAGTAATGATCATTCAACTCAACTAAAAACCCACTATGCTTTAAAGGAAATATCTTCATAAAACTCACCTTTTGTAATTTATTTTATCAAAAAAGCTTTTTGGCAACAATCCATATGCGCTTATCATCATCACTTTCATAACACGTTTGTAAGATAACCAACTTATCTTCATCATCGATTGGCTCATAAACTGACTTAAGCTGATCATAACTTTTAATTTTCGTTAACCATTGCTTGAAATCTTTATTATCTGCAAATGTACTTTGCCATAATTCATCTGCAAAGATATCAACGACCAAAGCCATACAAATACCATATTCTTCCTTTTTATCTTCATAAAGCAAACTAAAACAATGATGCTTTTCATAACTAGCTTGTTTTAACAACGAAGCCAAAGGCGAAAACATCGCATGATCATCAGCGTATACATTATGCCCATAGATAAACATTACTTTATCATTTGCTTGATAACGCCAATCCACAAAAGGTGTACCTTGGCTAGAAGCTTGTCCTTCAAAACTTAAACGTAAATATTTTTGATTATCTGATGTTTTTACGATAGGTAAGTTTATAAAGTTTCCAGCAAACTCCATGATGCAAAATAATTCATCATTGGTTTGCTTTAAACGCTTAAAAGCTTCATGTTCATCATCTTTGAGCAATATTTGCCATTGTTTTTGCTTCATTTTATTTAAGTGTTGCTCATGATAAAATCGTCCAATATACAGTGAACTTAAGATGGTCGATATCCCCAATAATACAAAACATAACTTTTTCATCATTAATGTTTTCGTAAAAGATATGTTCCCCACAAGATCATGATAACAACCATGACATAATAAGCTATTTTATGACCTGGCCCTCCTGTAGGTAAGACATCTGTCCCTATTTGAACATAATGGATCGTTTCGTTTGTTGGTTGGGAAACAACAGGAAATAATGGATCATCGATATTAACGATATCCTGATGATAAATTTCAAAAAAGGCTTGATTATATATCATCTTTCCATCTTTTACATCATCATCTACCCTTACCTTAAAGCTAAGCTTACGCTTTTGATGGGGGCTTAGATCATTGATGATTGCATTGATTTGCTGCTTATTATGGCTTAAGCCACAATGGTCTTGCTTGGCACAGGTGATGCTATTATCGACCAATGTCGTCCCTTCAGGAATTTCATCCACTAATACGATATGATTAGCCAAGGCGTTTGAGGTGTTTTCAACTATAAGCTCATAAGCAATGATTCGCCCTCGTCCTACTACTCCCCCAGATATAGGATCACTTTTTTTAAGCACCTCTACCTTCGGTTCATAGATCGGATGGTTGATGATATTAGTTTTATTAGTTAAGATTGCTTCCTTATCTTCTTGGCTCAAGAGCTTATCACTCATGCCAAAATTAGCGTAATTAACGATTGCTTTTTCATTCGTATCTTTTAAAACAGTAACCACAAACTCTAAAAAAATGGACTTTTCAGGTGCTAAATTAGTAATTTCCCAATAAATATCATCATTGACTTGATATGTAACAACATCAGGAATTGCTTTTACATGCAATAAACTGGTTCCTTTAGGAAGCTTATCTTTTACTAAAATAAATTTAGCAGTAGAGTGCTTTGAATTATTTGTAACTTTTAGCTGATAGGTAAGATTATCCAATCTTTTAACATCGGTACCGCTAGCTGGATCAGCCTGCTTGATCACCGTAATCATCGTTTCCGGTTTTTCATCCTTAGCTTGTAAAAGATGTAAGGTTTCATTAGTCTGATGCTTAGGATCGGCAATATCTAAATTATCATCATAAGGATCAGCGTAATATAGTTCGTATAACGCTGCCCTTTCGATTTTAGCTTCTAACGGGGCATCTTCATTAACTTTTATCGCATAATATAGCTCTACTTCCTCATTGACTCCTAGATCTTGTATCAACCATTCCACACAACTTTTTTCACCTTCATCATGATAGAAGCCATCATGTGAAATACTTTTAGGTACATAACTGGTATGCTGTGGTAAATATTCTTTTACTCTTACAAACTTAGCTATAGATCCTCCTGTATTCTCTACTTTGATCTTATAGATGATCTGATCATTGATATCTACGATACTTCCACTTTTAGGATCTGAATCCTTTGTAGCTGTAATGATTGGTTGTTTACCTTCAAGTGGATGGATAGTCATATTAGACGGTTTAGCAGGTGCTTCATCTTTTGTTCCCGCATAGCCAAGATCTTCAAAACTGTTTTCAAAATATGCTACATTTACGATTTCATTTATGCCAGCACTTAAAGGATTATTCACTTTGACTTTAAATGTCATAGTAGCTGTTTTTTCAGGTTCGACATCGGCTGATACACACTCTACATAGGGTTTTCCTTTATCACTAACATATTTACAGCCCCCAGAACTGCTTGGTGTTGGCAAGGAAGTAGCATATTTTGATTTAGGCATATAGTGTCCATTGTAACCATCCGAATACTCGACATAATATCCTGTTTTTTGATATGCTGCCCAGTCATTCCACCATGCTTGAGTTGAATAATAAGCAACGACACAATCTTCATTACCCCCTGAATTATTGGGTTCTCCATTATTCCAATGGGAATATTTCCCAATGGAAGTGCCATGATTAGTCCCCTTCCACCAAGCTTCACCTTTTTCTGGCCCTGTTACCCATTTCCAATAACCACCAGTATATCGTGAACCGATCCAGCCTTCTTTGGTTGCTACCGAGGTTTGTAAAAAAGTCATTTCTTGCGCGGAAGTAATCGTAGCTAAATATCCTTGCAAGCCCGCAAACCACGAAGCATTAGCTTTACTATTAGCGCTGTTCCAATCATAAGAACCATTGATATATTGATAAAAATGAATTACTCCATTCTCATCAAAACGACATATCATCGCGGCATCAAACACATTGATGACGATCTGTCCATTTGTTCCATATTCACCACTAAATCGTAAAGAAGCCAAATAATCTTTGATAGTTTTTTGAGAATTATTATTGGTTATTTGAAAGTAAACCGTTTTCCCTGAAACATTATATGGTTTCCACCCTGTAGGAATATCTTGCTTAACTAATTTTATATCGCCCCTCCATGATACTTGTAAAGCTTGAGCTGGTTTTTGCGAAGCAGTTTTGATATCACCGATATTATTTAAATAATACGCTTTGTTATTTAGATCATAATGAATATCAAAAGCTTCACCATGTGAAAATGCATACTTTTGATCAGATGATGGATTGTCTGTTGTTAAGTTCAAGCTACCATCAACATAAGTAGTACCCGCAGGAATTTCATCACGAACTCTTAAATAATTGGCTTTTACTGTACCATTATTGATCAAACTGACATTATAGGTAATTACTTGCCCAGAATTAACTAGGCTGCCATCAACTGGATCACTTGTTTTCAAAACATCGATCTTTACCCCAACAACTTCATGCTTAACGATGTTAGTAATATTGTTATTTTGTAAAACCTGTTTGTCTTTGCTTAGATCATCGATTTTGTACGCAAAATTATCATAGTGGGCTTTATTTTCAATGATCAAAGAACTATCATCCATTATTTGAGCTGTTACTTTTACTTTAAAAGCTAAAAGTGCAGTTTGATCAGGCAATAATTTATCAACGACAAAACGCACATAATTACCATCCGCTATATACTGGCCTTGATAATTATGATCGATCCAGCTAAAGGCTGTATTATCAGGAATCTTATCAACAACAAGAATATTATTGATGGTATTCTGATATAATCCCACTGAAGTAGACACACGAAATATTTAAATATATCCCATCGATGTGAAACTACAAAGGTGGGATTTTATTATGGGAAGAAAAGCAAAATATACAAAGGAACAAAAAGTACAGGCATGTGAAGATTATTT
>JALEMK010000031.1 GCA_022768265.1 Erysipelotrichaceae bacterium | reverse complement strand
CTTATACTCTACGATAGCCGCATCTACCACCTTAACTAGAGCTTTGCACCCTTTATCATCAACGATATTCATCACATTTTGAATATTAGGTATCGTCAACAAAAACAAGATCGATAAGATACATACAACAATGATCATTTCCAACATCGTAAAACCTTTTTTTAATTTCATAAGCCCTCCTATAACTGTGCGATCATCCCTAAAGGCATCAATAAAATTTGATATACATAAACAAGCATGATACCCATCAAGCTATAAGCAAATAACTGTAAGCTTCGACTAATTCTTTGACATTGTTTTTCTACTTTTAAGGCATTTAGTTCCATATAGCCCTTCAACATTTCATCAATTTTACTTGTATTGACTGCTATGACCATGAACTTGTATAAAGTTTTATCCAAAAAGTATAGATTCATGGCTTTTTCAAACATCTCCCCCTGCTGTAATTGTTTATCGATACAAGTGGCAACAAAAGCTACTAACGGTTGATGATGAAGATTTTCCATCACTTTCATGCTTTGTTGGGTCGATAAACCTCTTTTTTGACAATGATAAAAGAAGCGTACAAAATCATTCGTTACAAAATCTTGCCAAAAACCTTGCGAAAAAATACGTTGATAGAGCAAAAAGCCTTTTACTTGTTTAGCTGGCTGTTTATAGTACAAGATTACAGCTAGTACAAAGATCATCAAGAACAAAAAACAATTTGTCAGCCATGAAATAGCTTTTTGCATGCCTAAAACCAGACTATTCGCTTTAGCAAAGCTAGCCATTACGCCAAGCAAACTGGGAAACACCCATAGATTAAAGAAGTAAATTCCCAAGATCGTAGCGATAAAAATAGCTGCAGGATAGGTCAAATTCTTTAAGTAAAGCTGCTTTTGCTTATTATCTGAACTAACCATTTCATTCATCAAACTAAGGCTAGTATTAAAAGCTTCAAAGCGGATCAAAGAAGTAAAATAACTAGCATATTGTGCTGTTAAATAGTTTTTGAAAAAATCTTCGATCATTTCACCTTGTTGCAATCTTTCATCGATTTCGTCGAATATTTTTTCATTTTGCTTATTTTTTAAAAGTTCCAAACAGTCTTTAAAAGCAAATCCTGAATTTAATAATTTATCGATCGCAATTAGGTCAAATTCTTTAAGATGACCTTCACTTTTAGTAGTTATTGCTTTTAGCCAATTTATCTTCCATCGTTTCATGATCTATCGGTAAGCTTTTATGATTAAAAAAATAAGCAATTTCTGCAGGATCTAGCACCTCATAAATACCTGTAAAACCCTCAAAACTTTCCATCAGCCGCTGATTAAAAACATAAGATAAACTATCTTTCAGCTGTAACGAAGGCACATCTAGTTCTAGCATCCTTTCAATTGCTAAAAGGCAATTACTAGCATGAATGGTCGTAAAGACCAAGTGTCCCGTCAATGCACAGCGTACTGCCATTTTTGCGGCAATCTCATCTCTTATCTCACCGATCATGATGATATCTGGATCATGCCGCATCAATTGTTTGATCCCTTGAGCATAGCTAAAATTATTGGCTTCATTGATCTGTAATTGCACATAATGATCATCGTATACTTCGATGGGATCTTCCAAGGTATAGATTTTTTTATGTTGGATGTGTTGCAAAAGCGTATACAAGGTTGTCGTTTTCCCACTTGAGGTAGGTCCGCTAAAGATAACAAGGCCACAAGTTAATTGACATACTTGCTTTAAATGATTGATGATTTGCCTATCATAACTAAGATCTTCAAGTTGGAGCTTTTCATGATTATTTAATAGTCTTAAAACTCCGCATGATATATTGGGAGCATTTAAACAAGCAAAACGCAATGCTATTTTTTGACCTTCTAGCTTTAAAGCAAAATTACCCGTTTGTGGCATAGATCTAAGCGCTAGATCTAGATTAGCACGATACATCAAATAACGATAAAACTGTTGATCATTTTCTTTAGGTTTTACGCTATAAAGTTTTTTATTGATCCTTAGTTCGATCAAGACGCTATCTGGTTTTAAAGTAAAATGAATGTCGGTAGCATGATTTTTCAAAGCGAGCATTAATAATTCATTTAAGCGTTGTTCCATTTACCTCCCTCCTTGCTTAAATATATACGGCTTATGATATGCTTCCTAAAAAAAAGTTTATAAGACTATGCTTATAAACTTAACGTAAATAATAATTATTTTGTAGCTCCTCAGCTAGGGTCGTAGCTTCCCCATGACCTGGATAAACGATTAGATCCGGGTCTAATTCCTTGATCATTTTTAAGCTTTGATGCATCTTGGCATCATTTCCCGAATACAAATCACATCTACCGATACTGCCCTTAAATAATACATCACCAGCAAACATCACGCCTTTATAAAGCAACAATACGCTGCCATCCGTATGACCGCTGGCTTTGATGATTTGCAATTGATAATCTTTGATCTTGATCAAAGGATAAGTGTAATTTAAGACATCATGAACGATCTTTCCTGTATAACCAGCCATTTTATTATAAGGACAATTTCTAATTAACTTTTCATCTTCTTGATCGATGTATATCGGACAAGCATAATGCTCAGCCAGTTCATCAACAGCTTGGATATGATCAAAATGTCCATGGGTCAAACATATAGCATCTACCACTAGCTCTCCAACGCTTGCAATGATCTTATCTGCTTTTTTCCCTGGATCAATGATCAAACAATGACCATTTTCGATCAATAGATAACAGTTGGTTGCAAAAAAACCTACGACTATCGTTTTAACTTCCATGTACTAATAAATTAAAAATAGCCCTTTGGCTATTTTTTCTCCTTATGTAATGTTTTCTTACGGCAAACTGGACAGTATTTTTGAATTTCCATTTTTTCTGTATGTTTACGTTTATTTCTAGTACCGATGTAGTTTTCTTCACCACACACTGAACATTTGAAAGTAATATTCTCTCTTGGCATTGTGCTACCCTCCTTTAAAATTCGCATAAGTAGTATAACATAAGATTAATTCTTTAGCAAAGCATTTATTTATGAAAAAAATAATTTAAGCTCTATTTTGTTGTATAATGTTAATGGGTGATAATATGAAAAGAACAGAAACACGAAAAATAATGGTTGGTAATATCCAGATCGGCGGTCAAGATCGTTGTGTCTTACAGTCAATGTGCAACACGAAAACCAAAGATATTGAAGCTACGGTAGCTCAAATCAACCGTTTACAACAAAATGGTTGTGAAATTGCGCGTTTAGCGATCCTTGATGCTCAAGATGCCCAAGCCATCAAAGCAATCAAACAGCAAACATCCATCCCTTTGGTTGCTGACATACATTTTAACCATCAACTTGCGTTGATAGCTATTGAAAATGGTATAGATAAGATCAGGATCAATCCTGGAAATATCGGCTCTTTAGATAATGTCAAACAAGTCGTCGAAGCCTGTAAAAAACATCATGTACCGATTCGCATCGGTATCAATGCTGGTTCTTTAGAAAAAGAACTTTTAACAAAATATGGACAACCATGTGCGCAAGCTATGATCGAAAGTGCCAAAAAGCACGTAGATATCTTAGAAGCATTGGATTTTTATGATATTTGTCTATCTTTTAAATCTAGCGATGTCCAATTATGTATCGATGCCTACCGTTTAGCAAGCCAAACTTTCCCTTATCCTTTACATCTAGGAGTAACGGAAGCAGGAACTTTCATGACTAGTTCCATCAAATCAAGCGCTGCATTAGGAACATTGTTAAATGATGGCATTGGTGATACCATTCGCATCAGCGTTTCTAGTGAACCAGAAGATGAACTGATCATTGGTAAGCAATTATTAAAATGTTTTGATCTGATCGACAATGTGCCTAACTTAATATCTTGCCCTACTTGTGGTAGAATCCAATATGATATGTTACCGATCGTCAAAGAAATCGAAGCTTTCTTAAATACCATTAATGCTGATATCACTGTCGCTATCATGGGATGTCCTGTAAATGGCCCTCAGGAAGCATCACGAGCAGATATCGGTATTGCTGGTGGTAAAGATCAAGGTTTACTTTTTAAAAAAGGACAATTGATCAAAACCGTACCTCAAGATGAGTTAGTAGCAACTTTGAAAGCAGAAATTTTACAAATGATCAATCATCACTAACCTAGCTTAAGGCAATATCAAAAAGCAATCCTTTAATTAGGATTGTTTTTTTTGATAGAAAATCGGTTTTTTTCACATTTATGCTTGACACATATATTTAGAATAATTCTAAATTCGAAAGGTGGAGATTTAAAGTACTAAGTATGAAAAACAAATCTATGAGTTCATTAACTCAGCTGATAAACATTTAAAAGCGGAAGAGGTTTACGAAGAATTACAACAGTTCTACCCTAAAGTTTCTTTAGCAACCGTATATAATAATTTGAACAAACTATGCGAGGATAAGTTGATCCGGCGCGTTTCCATTGAAGGATATAGCGATCGCTACGATCGTATCGTAAAACATGATCATTTAGTTTGTGAAAAATGCGGAAAATTAATGGATATAAGCTTTTTAGATCTATCTTCATCGCTAAAAGCACAATTAAGCGAACAGTTTCTGTACTATGATTTAAAAGTATTTTATGTTTGCCCTGATTGTCGCGCAAAATTTAATTCTCACCATTAGTCAAATAATATTAAAATTATTCAACGTTTGGTAAGTACGCCAACTTACAAGATCAAAGAAGGAGCATTAAACGAGAAGTATCACAACATTAGACTTACAATATGCGCACAGATTTTTTGGTTTTAAAGGTGAAGCCTAATATTTACACGGTCATACAGGAATATTGACCATCGAAGTTGAAGATACCGTTGTACTTGGTGTTAATATGGTTTTCCCATGTAACAAGATCCAAAAGACCGCTTGGGAAGTATTTAAGAATTTCGATCATGTTTTGATCTTAAGAGAAGATGATCCTTTGCTTCCTGCAATCTTAGATGTTTATGAAAAACAAGGTATCAAAGCTGGTTCACCACAAAACACGATGAAAGATCCTGCTTTTAAAACAGAACTAGCAACAGCTTATCCTTAATGCCGTTTGGTGGTTACTAAAGAAACCTTGACCGTTGAAGGTACGATCAAGAATGTTTATGATCTTTTAAAAGATAATGAATATCGCTAAAATCACCTTCACAAGTGGTGTAAATGTCGCTTCTTGTGAATTCGATACTCATAATGATATCGATCGTTGTCCACTATGTGGCATTGCTTTAAATGAAAATGGTGTTTGTCTAAAATGTGGATATAAAAAACCTTAATAATTAACTTGCAGGATCAGAAGCTAACTTCTGATCCTTTTTAATTTAAAAAGCTGTCAATCTTGTTGACAGCCTATTTTTGTTTCATTTGATTTTTTTCAATTTGACGCTTTTTGAACATTTCTTTTCTTTGCGCTTTGATTTGTGCTTTGATATAATCTCTTCTTTCTTGGCGTTTGATCTTTTCGATTTCCATCTTACGTTTTTTCTTATAACCAGGTTTGACTTTTTCATTTTTACGACGTAATTTCATGGCGATCTCTTTTTCGCGTAGATCATTGGTTCGATAAGGTTTCGAACCATATGGTTTTAAATTACGCCACTTACCTGCTTTACAGTCTCGATGATTGAACTTGATGCCATTTTTAGCTAAAAGTTTAATGTTATGATCATCTTGTTCATGATATAACAAGAAACAAGTTCCATCTTTTCCAGCACGTCCTGTACGTCCTGAACGGTGAATATAGAAATCTAATTCACTTGGTAAACCACAGCTGATGACATGCGTAATCCCTTCAATATCAATACCCCTAGCCGCAATATCTGTAGCAACCACATATGA
>JALEMK010000025.1 GCA_022768265.1 Erysipelotrichaceae bacterium | reverse complement strand
AGATCGAACAAACGATCACGACCTCTGAAACCTATGCCCCAAGCAATCAAGTGTTTACGACTTCAGATCAGGTTTTAGAGTTTTTAAAATATGGTGATAATACCGAAAGAGAATATTATACCGTGCAAGAATTTGATTCAGTAGCTGGGGTAGGGGCCAAAAACCATGGTCTAAGTGCGACCCAGATCATGAATATCAATAGCGATATCATCAAAAGCGTGGATCAAGTGTTAGAAGTAGGTACTCAATTATGTGTTTCTTACTTTACGCCGGTTATTGATGTCGTGGTATATCGGGAAAATATGAAAAAGGAACCTGTGTATGCTTCTGAAACCTTATATATCGAAGATCCAACGATTCGTGAAGGTAAAGAGGAAGTTAGACAAGCTAGCCAAGCTGGAAGTCAAAATGCCTTGTATCTTGAAAGATGGGAAAATGGGGTCCTTGTTAGTGGGGAATTGAAAAATTCGGTAGTAACGTTGCAACCAGTTCAAGAAATCGTTGCTCGTGGTACCATGGTCATTCCTGGTGTTGGTACTGGTACTTTCCGTTGGCCAGTTGATAATCCATTTATTAGTTGTGGATGGGGCTGTTATTCGTCACATCGCGCGATCGATATCCAAAATATGTATGATCGTTATGGTAATTTATATGCTGCGGATAGAGGTACGGTCGTTACTAATTCTTACCATTATATCAATGGTAACTATATGATCATCGATCATGGTAATGGCTTCCAGACATACTATGGTCATATGAATACCCCAGGATTTATCCCAGAAGGGGAAACAGTGGATAAAGGTGATGTCATCGGTCAAATCGGAATGACGGGAAAAGCTAGTGGACCGCACGTGCATTTCTTTATCATGGAAAATGGAGAGCGTAGGAATCCTTGTGAAGGTTTCTTGCCATGTTACGAATGAGGATCCATGCGTTAGCCAGTGGTTCTAAAGGTAATTGTTTTATCTTAGAATTTTCTGATGATGTGCGCATCATGATCGATTGTGGAACAACGCAAAAATATCTAAAAGCAGCCATGAAACAATTAGACATCAGCATGGCCGATATCGCTGCTTTATTGATAACCCACGAACATAGCGATCATATTGCGCAAATGAAGATGTTTAAAGCGCTAAAGATCTATAGTCCGGTATGTTTTGCGGACTATATGATCGAAAGCGTAAGACCATTTGAAAAGTTTATGATCAAAGGAATTGAGATACTGCCTTTGGTTTTAAGTCATGATGCTTCTATTACGGTAGGTTATATCTTTGATGATGGTTGTGAACGGGTGGCTTACATAACGGATACCGGATATGTAAGTGAGCGCTATTTTCCATTGTTAAAAGATATCGATCATATCGTCATCGAAAGCAACCACAATGTACAGATGTTGATGGAATCAGCACGCCCAATGCACATCAAGCGGCGAATCCTTGGCGCTAATGGCCATTTATGTAATGAAGATTGTGCGGATGTCTTGAGTCGGATCATTGGGCCAAAAACTAAGGGGATCATGTTAGCGCATTTATCTTTAGAAGCGAATGATCCTGCTGTGGCGCTTGCGACCAATGTGGATTATTTTAAAAACAATGGTATAGATGTAGATAAAATAACGATCAAGGTTTGTAAGCAATTTGAGATCGTAACCTTAGGAGATTAGCTATGAAAAAAGTTGTTTATGCCACCATTAGTTTTCTAGTGGTGTGGAATGTTTATTTGACCATTGAAATGTTTGGCCGAACCCAGACCAATAAGATCGAACAAAAGATCGTAGAGACGACGCTGACTGGCTATACGACCGATATCACAGAGACAGTAGCTAAATGTGAAGCTAAAGTAGTTACGATCGAAAATTATCAAAATGAGGTTGTTGAAGGCGTTGGCAGCGGTATTATTTATGAAAAGTTAAAAGATGAAGTTTTTATCGTAACTAATTATCATGTCATTGAAGATAGCCAACGCTTAGTAGCTATATTTGCAAATGGCGTGGCTAAAGAATTGGAGATCGTTGGCTATGATGAAGCGTATGATGTTGCTTTATTGAAGACTGCTACGGATTTTGATGTCGAACCTTTTGTACATGGGGATTCCCAATTAGTTAAAAAAGGTGAATATGCAATCGCGATCGGCTCGCCACTAGGTCAAGAGTTTGCTGGCAGCGTTAGCTTTGGCATAGTTAGTGGTAAAGATATCATGCTAAATGTTGATAATGATGGTGATGGTCAGCTAGATAGTGATATGGTGTTGTTGCAAAGCGATGCAGCTATGAATATCGGCAATAGCGGGGGAGCCTTAGTTAATCTTAATGGTGAATTAATTGGATTAAATACCTTAGGACTAACGGGTTCGAGCGTTCAAGGAATGAACTTCGCCATCCCAATCAATGAATTAGGACGGATCATCGATCAGCTTATGACCACGGGTAAGGTAAATAGAGCTTACCTTGGTATTAGTGGTGAAAATGTTTCTGAGCTTGAAATTTATGAAAAAAGTTATTTGAATTTAAATATTGAAACAAATAATGGCTATTTGATCAGATCGCTTGATCAAAATGGTCCTGCTAGTAAGGCGGGCTTGATGGTCAATGATGTGATCGTTAAGATCGATGATAAGAATATCAATGATTTTGATGATCTGCGTAGATTCTTGTATGCCAATGCCCCTGAAACGGCAGTTAATGTTACTTATTTAAGAGATAATGTTGAAGAAACCGTGAGCGTGACCCTAGAATGATCAAGATCATTGCAGTTGGTAAGATTAAAGAAAAATATTTAAAAGATGGGATCAATGAATATATCAAACGTTTAGCCCCTTATACTAAAATGGAAATCATCGAATTACCAGATGAAAATACCTTTGAGGATAAACCAGCATTGAACCAACAAGTTAAGCAAATCGAAGGGCAAAGAATCCTAAATAAGATTGGTAAGGATGATTTTGTCATCGCCTTGGATCTACATGGTGATAACTTTAGCAGTGAAAAGCTAGCTAAAAAATTGGCAGAAATATACACCTATCATACAAGCAAGATTACCTTTGTGATCGCGGGTTCTTTAGGTTATGATCCTCAAGTTATTGCAAGGGCAAATCTTAGATGGAAATTAAGTGATTGTACTTTTCCTCATCAATTAGTCAGATTATTGTTGGTAGAACAAATATATCGCTGTTATAAGATCAATAATCATGAACCATACCATAAATAAGCATTTTTATATTCAATTTGTGCTATGATAATAATCAGTATTCAGATAGAATATATATAACTATGATTGATATAGGAATACTGTTTTAAATTGCAAATATGGTATCCTTTTACCTTTTTATACATATGATTTAATTTTAGGTAACTTATTTTGTGGTGATGTTTTATTAATTATGTAAGAATACATGATTTCAATACAATGAATTTGATTATATAATAGTAAACATAGATAGTGATTATTTAAATGAAAGGAGTGTATAAATGAGAAATAATATATCTGAACAAAATTTAATTGATTTTTTGAGTGCTATATTGAGTGTTGAAGGTGAAATATCTTTATCTGATTTTAAAGAGCGTGTTAAAAAATCGTTTGTATTATCAGATTATGATTTGAGTTTTTCTGCAACTAGACCTAATGAACGTATGTATGAACAAAGATGCAGAAACTTATACTGCCATAGGAATTTTCCAAGTAATTTAATATCATACGAAAACCAGATTTTTAGATCTAGATTTTAATTGTCATTAAAAAAGTATGGATTTAGATAAACTCCATACTTTTTATGACTATTTAAATTTGGTGTGGGAAATCAAATTCTTTAAAATAACTTAGGGCATAACTATTTTCAAATAATTATGCCCTTTAATCATTATTGGGGTGATTTCTTGTCCTAATTGTATTATTGTTAATTTAAGAAAGA
>JALEMK010000022.1 GCA_022768265.1 Erysipelotrichaceae bacterium | reverse complement strand
CATGATGCTGATGCCTTTACCAGCAACATCATAAGCACCTTCTAATTGATGGGCCGCAACAGCTCCGCCCCATAAAAAATCTTTTCTTAAACTCATAATCAACCTCTTCTTATTATTTCTTATGCTCTTGCTACGATCGTTGCCCCTATATGATCATGAATAGCTCGATGATTTTTGCCAATGATTACCATCGCGATAGAAATGATCGTGATTGCATAGTAGATCCATGTAATTATTTGACAAGCATGAGCGCTTTGATAAAAAATCACTTGCCATAATAAGGGCGTAATTGCATATAAACTACCTTCAATCAACATGACGCCTAACAACTGTCTTAACATGATGCCTTTAAAACTTAATCTTTCACCATTTATCGCAACGATTCGTAACTTCATGATCTTCTTCCCTAAAGTTTGACCATCCGTTTTATATGGAATATATACATAATAAATCAATGCTACCATTAGCGAGATCAAAGCTACGCTTAAAGCTTGTAGCCAAGTAAAATTTTGAAGATTCATGACATATGGATCATTAGGTTTGACGATATAGTATAAACTCATTACTGGAAGAGCAATGAGCACGCTACCAAGATACCAATCGATTCCAAAGGCTAAGGCACGTTTGATCAAACCTGCTTTATAAACATATTTTCGTTTAGTATTTTTTGCGTTGCTCATCTTTCATTCCTCCATGTTTTAATTATTTTCGTTTTCTAATGCTTGTTGTGCTTTGATATTAGCTGTTGCTGCTGCTTTAACAAATGGCATATAGATCAATGTTGAAATACCTACGCACAATATACCAACAACTAATGATAGATAATTTGTACCCCCTGAACCTAAGAATGGGATCAAGAAGCCTGGTGTTGTCCAACCTACATCAACTGCTACAGGTGGAATGATTTGGAAAACGCCAACACATAAATAACCAAAAATATTACATGCAACTGGTGCTAAGATAAATGGAATCAAATAAATAGGATTCATAACGATAGGTAAACCAAAGATCAATGGTTCATTGATATTAAATAAACCTGGTGCAGCACCTAATTTAGCAATTTCAACTTGCTGAGAATCTTTACGAGCTACCAAGAAAATTGCAATAATCATTCCTAACGTAGCGCCTGAGCCACCAGTATTACCAAATGCATCGTTGATACCGGTCCAAGTAATTGGGAATGGACATCCCACAGTTGTACCATTCAAACCATAATATTCCAAGTTTGCCACTCCAGCTTCGGCAAACATTACCGTACGTAATGCACTCATCGTATTAGGACCATGGATACCTAATACCCACAAGAATTGTTGTACGACAACAAACAATAAGATCGTAACGATATTTCCACCTAGATTAGATAAAGGTGCTTGAATTGCGGAGTAAATAACGACTTGAATACCACCTTCAGCAAACATTGAAAGCACGTAGTTAACGATAGAACCTCCAGCTAAAACGATCATGATCGGAATCAATAGGTTAAATGATTGAGAAACAGCTGGTGGAACTGCTGCAGGCATCTTGATAACTAACTTTTTGTTTTGTTGTAACATTGGTAATACTTCACCAACTACCAACCCAACGATCAATGCGACGAATAAACCTTGAGCTCCTAAATAACTAGTTGTTAATGCTCCACCACCTTCAACAGCTGTGACATATGGTGGATACATGATGAAGAAAACACCTAAAGCCGTAATGGCTGATAAGACCTTATCCCCTTTCTTTTCTTCTGCTAATTTATAAGCGGTCAAGAAAACGATGATAATTGACATGATATTAGCAGTACCGTTTAATACTGGTGATAAGATGGCTTGAAAATCAGCTAGATTAGGAATCAATTCTCCTAAATGAAATATTTTGGCAATAAAACCATCTGGTGATAAAATAGCATAATTGATCAAAGTAATGATCGAACCAGCTAAGGTCATTGGAAATGCTAAAGTAAACGCGTCACGAACAGCAGCTACATGTCTTTGTCCGTTAACTTTTGCTGCAATCGGAACCAGCGTATTTTCCATCTTTTCTTGCATGGTATCCATAAAACTCATATTTTTTTCCTCCTTATAAGATTGCTGTTGGCCTAAGCAATAAGTCAAAGATTTCTTTGAACGTCTCTTATTTTAAGGTAACCCTTTTTAGTTGTAAACCCTTTCAAGTTTTAAAAAAACAGCGTATCATACGCTGTTAAATGTTTCTAAAATGTAACACTATGTGACATTTTTTCACTTAATAAATGAGCCAATTTTTCGATGATAAAAACCGCTGGCATTTGACTAGTCATATCAAATAACTGCCTATTTTTTTGAACTTTAATATTATAGCTCAAGGTATAATCTGCCATTTGTGCTAACACGCTTTCATTATTTGCTGTTATCGTAATGATAGGAATCCGGTTTTTCACAAAATTTTCGGCTTGTACGATCATTTCTTTGGTATCACCAGATACGCTCATAAAGATTGCGATCATATTTTTGGGTAAGCTCTCATAATTATAAAATGGATCATTGATATACATGGATAACTTTCCTTTATTCGAAAAGCAGCGTGCCCCATAAGAGGCAATACCTGAAGAATTACCAATACCTTGAAAAAGGATCACATCATGATCGATTAACATTTCCGCAACTTCATCTAATTTGTCTTGAAAATATGGTCTTTCCATTTGTATGATGCTTTCAATTATTTCATTACTTTGATAATCAAATTCCTCCTTATCCTTTTCAATGCACCATAGCTGAAACTCCTTATATGATGTAAAATTCAATTTTTGAATAAAACGCATTATCGTAGCACTAGATACTTCACAGGCCTTGGCTAGCTGCCGAATATTCATATATCCTGCTTTTCCCTTGTTAACTTGGACAAATTGTAAAACTAGTTTTTCTTTTTTATTTAAACTATCGAATTGTTCTTTTGTTATCATACTTATATTATAATTCCAAACAGTTTTATCTTCAAATATATGCTATTATTATATTAGGAGCATATATTATGGAATTTGAAAAACGCATACAAATGATAAGCAAAAACTGTAATGGTTTACCATTACATGATATCAGTTACTTAACATATGTCTTGGAAGACATCTTATTTAATAATGAAACCAAAGCTAACTTATTTTTAAGTGATTACTTAAATAATCTATACTTTCATCAATTTAATGATCCTGAAAGAAATATTTTTTATAATGAATATAAAAATAGCAAAGATCTTGAATATGCTTTAGATCTCGCTAATAAATATCTTTCTTTATACAATTTTTATAATGCTCATAAGATATGTAACTCTTACATTTTATACTTAGAAAAAAATCAAGCTTATCGAACTACTAATACTAGCCACTATATTGTTAAAGCAGCTGCTAAGAAATTGTTACCTTATCCACGATTAGCTTTTTTAGATAAAGATGCAGCTACCATCGTCATCAACCAACAGCTAGATCTACTTTATATGCTTCATGGTATCTGTGCATATATGTTAAATGATCATCATCAAGCGCAACGCTCTTTGGCCAAAGCTTTTTTCTACAATCCAATAGATTTTAATATTTTGATCATATATCTAGAAATGATGATCATTAACAATGATGTCGATGAAGCATTGTTGCTTATCAAGCAATATTTACCTTTAGCCTATTCTTCTATTTTTGTTGGTACCCTTTTACATTTAGCTGCAAATTGTTATATTCAACAAAGCAATATCGCCGCAGCAACTAACTGCTTATTTTTAGCTTGCAACTATGACAGTCAGCATAAAAAGCAATTTAAAAGCCAAATAGCAGCTATAAATAAACAAAAGCCTAATAAACTTAATAAAAAAACATTGATAAACGAAATAAACCAATTAGGTCTAAGCTTACCTCAAAAAGCAAATTTTAAAGCTATCATAAAATATGGTTACAAATGTATGGATAATAATCCATCTTTGGCAAAAGTGATATTTGAACAATTAGATCAATTGTTTCCGCATCAATTTACCCAAGAAATCAATATCATCATGGCTATCTTAGAAAGTCATGATCCTCGTTACATTGATATAGAAGATCTTGATGATGCTGATTTTTCTAACAATCAGCTTTTAGATCAGCTAATTTATTTTGCATTAGAACATCCTAATCCTGAAAATAATCTTAAGGTCTTATACGCTTTAGGAAAGTGTCATCTCTATCTTTTAGGAACGACCGAACCCCTTTCCGAGCATTTCGATCCATTACTGACCGCCCTTGAAGATAATAGCAATGAAATTAGTTTATTTACAGATGAGGAAGATATCGATTTGTTGATCAGTTGTAGCAATGGCAGATATCACAAACAAAAGATCATGTTTTCGCAAGCGATTCAATTATTCGAGAACCCCTCTTACAACATTTCTCAAATAGCTATCAATCCAACGATGTATAACGAAATAGTCGTGGACCATGATTCAATAACCATTATCAAAGATATGATTGCCGAAAATAATCATCATATTTTAAGTTAAAAAAGCGATAAAAGCTTGATTCAAGCCATTTATCGCTTTTATCCTTTAATCTAGATCTTCACCATTAGAAGCAATAACTTTTTTATACCAATAGAACGAATCTTTACGATAACGATCTAACGTTTTAAGATCAAATTCATCACGATCTACATATATAAAACCATAACGTTTTACCATTCCTTCATGAGTTGAAATTAAATCAATGGCACTCCAAGGACAATATCCCATCATTTCACATCCATCAGCAATCGCTAATTTCATTTGCTCAATATGGTTACGAAGATAATTGATACGATATTCATCATGTACTTTTCCATCTTCAGTAAGCTTGTCATATGCACCTAGCCCATTTTCCGTAACAACCATTGGCAAACGATAACGAGAATATATTTCTCTAATGGTATTTCTAAATCCTACTGGATCAATTTCCCAACCAAATTCCGTTTTTGGAAGATAGTCATTACGTACTCCTTTAAAGAAGCCTTCTTCATCTGCTGTATTTTGCTGAGATACCGCTTTATCGTCACCTTGCTTGCAATCATACCAAGCTGCAGTAGCTGTATTATAATAATTAAACCCAATAAAATCAGGATGACCATTTTTTAAAGCTTCTTCATCACCAGGTGCAAATTCAGGTGTAGCATCATGTTCTTCTAACCATGACCACACGATATTATTGTAAGCACCAAAGACATAAGCATCTAGATATAGCCAATTACGCAATGCATTCGCATTTTGAGCCGCTGTATAATCTTCGGGTTTGCAACTAGCAGGATATACGATAGAAATATTAGGAGCAGGTCCAATCTTTGCCCCTGGAATCATTTCATGACATAAAGCCATTGCCTTTGCTTGCGCTACTAACATATGATGATTTTGTTGATAAATTTCTTTTAGTCTATTGGTACAACCTTCAGGAATAGTTAAGGTTCCAATGAGCGGTCCT
>JALEMK010000020.1 GCA_022768265.1 Erysipelotrichaceae bacterium | reverse complement strand
TATGAGCATAAAAGATATTGATGATATCGTTCATGATTTCATCATTTTTCATATCCTTGTCAATCTTTGATAATGTATAGTAATAAGTTGAACGTTTTAATCCTGATATTTTAAGAAGAATCTTTAATGGGTATTTAAGCTGCAGTTCACAGATAATAGTTACTTTTTGTTCAATTGTTGATTTTTTCTTATTTGAACTGCAGCACGTAGCTTTTTTAAGTCTTCATTATCTGCTTCCAGATATTGATTTTTATTTTCAAGATATTTTATTTTTTCTTCAGGTGACATATCTTCATATTTTTTGTTGAATTGATTTTCTTTGTTCATAGTAGATGGTCTCCCTTTCTTTTTCTCTACTATAACATATCCATTCTTTTTATAAGAGTTAATCCAGTTATTTAATAATCCATCACTGGGTAAGCCAAATTCAATAGCTGTACTAATAATGGATTGACCAGTAACAAGAACTTTATTAATAATCTCTAATTTTAACTCAGGAGAATAATAATTATTTTTATCAGATCTTAAGATATCAAGCCCATGTTTATCTATTAATCTGATTAAATATTCAACACTGTGTTTTCCTGTTTGATATTCCTTTAACAAAGATTTGATTTTATTACCTTGTTTTCTTTTTTTGTATATTTCTATTTTTTGTTCTCTTGTAAGTATTGCCATAATAAAAATGAACCTCCATTATTTGGGTGTCCAAATAACAGGGTTCATTTCATCTTTTTATTATGCGGGGTATAATTATGGTATATCATTGGGTTTAAATAAATGATCTAGGCTTATTGGTGATGAATATTGTTTTACTATCAGCTGAAAATTATTCGGCAATATGAGGATGGGGACACGGTTATTTCGAAATTTATCATGAGCGGAGTTCATAAAGGAGAGTTTATTGGAATCAAGCCAACCAATAAGGTAATTAAAATGACAGGGGTAGATGTTGATAAAGTGGTGAAGGGTAAAATCGTTGAACATAGTGGAGCCGTAAATACTTTTGAGGCATTTTGGGAGAATGGTTTGATTAAAGCAGTGTAGAAGATGGCTTTACTCGGTGTGGGGATAAATGATATAGGGTGCTCAAAGATAGAAAATAGATCTGATTGTTTAAAGTAGGTTGTGAATTAAATCATGCCTATTTTTGTTGTGGCACAATTTTTAAAGATGAGACATCGGATATTGCTAGTTTTGCTTGAAATATTTACTAACGCTAATTGAGTGCATTGTTAGGATATTTTAAGAGTTTTTGGTATAATAAATAACGCTAATAGGAGGTGTTGAACGTGCGAATCAAAGATAATATCGAAAGTAAACAGATCATCAATCGCTCAGAATTTATTTGTTATCTAGCGAAGTGTCTGGATGAAGAGAGCTGTCGGGAATTTATCAATGAGATTCGTCGAAAACATCCCCAAGCAACCCATGTTTGTACGGCTTATATCACTAATCATAAGATGACCATCAAAACCAGTGATGATGGAGAACCGAGCAAGACCGCAGGCATGCCGATGTTAGATGCGCTGCAAAAAAATGATCTAGAAGATGTATGTGCATGTGTCGTGCGTTATTTTGGGGGCGTTAAATTAGGCGCTGGGGGATTGGTTAGAGCTTATAGTTCAAGCGTGGCGCAAGCTATTACCAAGGCTACCTTGATGGAAGTAGTTAAATGTCAGATCTATAGCTTACGTTTTACCTATGATCTAGTTGATAAATTAAATTACTTTTTACAAGATGTTTATATCGCTAATAAAAATTATGAAGAAAAGGTTGAGTATATCTTGTATTTAGACGATGAGATGATGGTAGAGAAGATTCGGGAGTTTACTAATGGTAAATGCGAATTGCAGTTTTTATATGAAGAAGAAGTAGAAAAAGAAGTTAGAAGGTGAAAAGATGGCAAATGATAAGATCATAATTAGAGGTGCTAAAGAGAATAACTTAAAAAATATTTCCTTGGAAATTCCACGGGATAAATTAGTAGTGCTTACTGGGGTTAGCGGAAGCGGTAAGACTTCTTTAGCTTTTGATACGATATATGCTGAAGGGCAAAGACGATATGTAGAGTCTTTGAGTGCTTATGCTAGGATGTTTTTAGGGGGAGTAGAAAAACCGAATGTTGAATCGATCGAGGGCTTATCACCATCGATTTCGATCGACCAAAAAACCACCAGCAACAATCCCCGCAGTACGGTAGGTACGGTTACGGAGATCTATGATTATCTGCGTTTGCTTTATGCAAGGGTAGGGGTTCCATATTGTCCTAAACATCATGAACCTATTACTAGTCAAACGATTTCGCAAATGTGTGATAAGGTCATGAGCTTGGAAGATGGTTCAAGAGTGGAAATCTTGGCACCGATCATCAATGAGAAAAAAGGAACGCATAAAGATTTATTGGCTAAATTATTGAAAGATGGCTTTATCAGAGCATATGTCGATGATAATATGCATATGTTAGAAGAAGAGATCGAATTAGAGAAAAATAAAAAACATAATATCCATGTCGTGGTTGATAGGATCGTGAAAAATGATAAGAGCCGCTCACGTATCCATGACTCTTTAGAAACAGCATTAAAGCTAGCTAATGGCATGGCCATTGCGAAAGTCAAAGAGGAAAAGATCTTGTTTTCGAGCAATTATGCTTGTAAGATCTGTGGTTTTAGCATTGGCCAATTGGAACCACGCTTATTTTCGTTCAATGCGCCTTTAGGAGCTTGTGAGTGTTGTAATGGCTTAGGGATCACCAAAAGCGTAGATTTAGATATCTTGTTGGATTGGGATAAATCGATTGCCGAAGGTGGGATCAAATATTATAAAAATATCTATGGCTCGACCAATATTGAGTGGCAGCAATTTGATGCCTTGTGTTCATATTATGATATTTCTTATGAAAAACCATTGCGCGATTTTACCAAGGATGAGCTAGATATCATCCTAAATGGTTCAAAAGAGATGATTTCATATAAGATCTATAGTAATTCAGGAACGCGAAGCACGACCAATTATATCGAAGGGGTCAAGACCTTGATCGAAAGACGTTATGAAACGACAACTTCCGCCATGTCTAAAGATTGGTATGATTCGTTCATGATGGAACAAGAATGCAGCGTTTGTCATGGGGCACGTTTAAATGAGCGAGCTTTGGCGGTGCGCGTTGGTGATAAGAATATCTATCAGTTTACCTTGATGAGCGTGAAAGAAGCTTTGATCTGGTTGGATGCTTTGGAATTGTCGCAAACAGATCGAAAGATTGCGCAAATGGTCATTGATGAAATTCATAATCGTCTGCAATTTTTAAAAGATGTTGGCTTGGAATATCTAAGCTTGAATCGTTTGGCTGGAACATTAAGTGGTGGTGAAGCGCAAAGGATTCGTCTAGCCACCCAAATTGGTTCGAAATTGACGGGCGTTTTATATGTCTTGGATGAACCTAGCATCGGGCTACATCAAAAAGATAATGCTAAATTGATCCAGACCTTGAAAAATATGCGAGATCTAGGTAATAGCGTCTTGGTTGTTGAGCATGATGAAGAAACGATGTTAGAAGCAGATTATATCGTAGATATTGGCCCTGGTGCAGGTGAACATGGTGGTGAAGTGGTTGCAGCGGGTACGCCTCAGGAAGTCATGAATGATGAAAATTCTTTGACTGGTAAATATCTAAGTCATAAATTATGCATCGAAAATAAGCTCACCCGTAAAAAAGGTAATGGTAATTGGATCGAAATCGTGGGAGCTAAAGAGAATAACTTGAAAAATGTTAATGTTAAATTTCCTTTAGGGACCATGACCATCGTTACAGGGGTTAGCGGTAGTGGCAAAAGTACCTTGGTCAACGAGATCTTTTTAAAGGCTGTTAAACAATCTTTAGGTAGAGTTAGGGTCAAACCAGGTGCACATAAAAAGATCAATGGTTTGGAAAATATTGATAAAGTAGTAGAAATTAGCCAAGATCCAATTGGTAGGACCCCACGCAGCAATCCGGCAACATATACTGGGGTATTTGATGATATCAGAGATTTGTTTGCGTTAACGCCAATGGCCAAATTGAAAGGTTTTGATAAAGGCAGATTTTCTTTCAACGTCAAAGGCGGTCGTTGTGAGGCTTGCCAAGGAGATGGGGTAAAAAGGATATCGATGAACTTTTTGCCCGATGTATATGTAACTTGTAGCGAATGTCAAGGTAAACGATATAACGAAGAAACGTTAGAAGTTACTTTTAAAGATAAGACCATCGCTGATGTGTTAGAGATGCGCGTGGAAGATGCTTTGACTTTCTTTAGCAGTGTTTCAAAGATCAAAGATAAGTTAAAGACCTTGAATGATGTTGGTTTAGGTTATATCAAATTAGGACAATCTAGTACGACCTTGAGCGGTGGAGAAGCGCAAAGGGTCAAGCTAGCAAGCGAATTGCAAAAGAAAGCGACAGGCAAGACCTTATATATCTTAGATGAACCTACGACAGGCTTGCATATCCATGATGTCAAGCGCTTGGTAGAAGTGTTGGAGAAAATCGTGGATAATGGTGATACCGTATTGATTATTGAGCATAATCTAGATATGATTAAAAGGGCCGACTATATCATTGATCTAGGACCAGATGGCGGTGATATGGGCGGAAATGTCGTTTGTGCTGGTACACCGGAAAAAGTTGCGAAATGTGCAAAAAGTTATACCGGTATGTATCTAAAGAAAGTCTTGGAGGTGGACTAGATGGAATATATCGGCAAGGTAATGATCAAAGATATCGCTGATTTCTTTGGCTTTGAACAGATTACCGGTAATGAAGAATCATTGAATCGTTGGGTCGTCGTCCCAGATGTCAATCGTCCGGGTTTAGAATTAGCGGGCTTTTTTAAGCATACCGAACCGCGGCGCGTGATCATCATTGGGGATAAGGAGCTAGCTTTCATCGCGCAGCTGCCAGAGGATGTGCAGCGCTCACGTTTTGAGCAGATCATGGATGTTTTTACGCCGATGATGGTCTTGAGCCGTAATCGAGAGTGTCCGCCGATTTTGAAGCAAGTGGCCATCAACGCTAACTTTCCGGTTTTTAAATCCAATAGTCCAACTTATCGCTTGATGGTGGAAATCATCACCTTCTTGGATGAGCGCCTAGCTCCAAGCGACACGCTACATGGCGTATTGATGGATGTCTATGGTAAAGGCGTTTTGATCACCGGAGAAAGTGGCAGTGGTAAAAGTGAAATTGCCTTGGAATTGATCAAACGTGGTCATGTCTTGATCGCGGATGATCGCGTTGATGTAGCGCGTATTCATAATTCCATCGTTGGTCATAGCCCAGAATTGTTGGTGGGAATGTTGGAAATTCGTGGTATCGGGATCATCGATGTCAGCAAGATGTTTGGCGCCAGTGCCTTGATGTCTAAAGATAATATCGATATGGTCATCCATTTAGAACAATTTGATCCTAATACCGAATATGCGCGGGTTGGTAATGAAGATGATCTATTTACGACGATCTTAGATGTTAATATTCCAACGATCGTTATTCCGGTCAAAGAAGGCCGAAGCATGGGCGTATTGGTTGAATCGGCTGTGATCAATTTCCGCTTGCGCGAAAATGGCTTTAATAGTGCCAAAGAATTTGAAAAACGTGTTTATGCACAGATTGCTAAACAAAATAGTAATAATAGAGGTGAAAACTAATGGAATTTTTTCCGAATCCAAAAACATTTTTAGCCATTGGACCATTAAGCATTCAATGGTACGCAGTATTGATCATCATTGGGATTAGTGTTGCTTATGTCTTTTCCAAAAAAGATTTTAAGGAAAATGGTTATAAGCAAGAAACATTAGATGATCTTTTGATCGGTTGTTTACTTTGTGGGATCATTTGTGCCCGCTTGTGGTTTTGTTTATTTTGGGATGCTGAATATTATTTTAGTGATATTTCGCATCTATTAGATATTCGTGGTGGCGGTTTGGCGATCCAAGGCGGTTTGATCGGCGGTTCGTTATATGGGTTGTATTACGCTAAGAAACATAAGATGAGCTTTTTTAGAGGAGCAGATGTCGTTGCTACAAATATCTTGATTTCCCAAGCAATCGGTCGCTGGGGTAATTTTATCAATCAGGAAGCTTATGGTCAGGTCGTGAGTGAAGCTTATTTTAACTGGGCACCCGCTTTTATCAAAGAAGGAATGTTTATCAATGGGGAATATCGTCAACCTACCTTCTTATGGGAAAGCATCTTGGATCTATTGGGCTTTATCGTTTTAAGATTTGGCTATAAAAAGTATGGTCATGGCAAACGTGGCGATATGACTTGCCTATATTTGATGTGGTATGGCGTTTCTCGTTTTATCGTGGAATCATTTAGAACGGATAATTTGATGTTTTTGGGTTTGCGGATGTCTAGGGTCATGGCTTTATTGTTTGTGATCGTGGGTGCTTGTGGCTTGATCTTTATTCGTTTGCGTAAAAACCATAAAAAACCAGTGGTCTTATTTGATCTAGATGGTACGCTGTTAGATACTAAACCAGCTATCTTAGATACTTATCGTCATTTGTTTGCAAAATATGATAAAGAAGAAAATTTTACGGAAGCGGTGCAGATCGAAGTGCAAGGACCACCATTGGTAGATATGTTTG
>JALEMK010000175.1 GCA_022768265.1 Erysipelotrichaceae bacterium | reverse complement strand
TTTTCTTTCTTAAATTAACAATAATACAATTAGGACAAGAAATCACCCCAATAATGATTAAAGGGCATAA
Source organism: Erysipelotrichaceae bacterium (assembly GCA_022768265.1). Classification (GTDB taxonomy): domain Bacteria; phylum Bacillota_I; class Bacilli_A; order Erysipelotrichales; family Erysipelotrichaceae; genus JALEVB01. Next base: position 4,839 of record JALEMK010000175.1, on the reverse strand, counting down.
TTATTTGAAAATAGTTATGCCCTAAGTTATTTTAAAGAATTTGATTTCCCACACCAAATTTAAATAGTCATTTATTATATTTAAAAGAAAATGTAGAAATATTGACAAATTATAAAAAGATAAAGTTTATGATTGTAAGTTGCTAATGCAGATAATATGCTTTTAACAAAAAAAGAGATATTTAATTATCATCTTATATTCTTTAAATAAACTTGATCGTTTTATAAGGTAGTCTTTTAATTTAAAGTGCTAGATGATAGAATAATGTTGTTATTTTGAGGAGTAAGTCATGATCTATATCTTATTTTATATTTTGCTTGCCTCGGTGGTAATTGGAAAGGTATTTTATACAAAATCTAATTATAAAATAGAAATTTGTGTTTTTTTGTTATTATTAGGAATAGTGGTGATTAACTTTCCTTTAGGTCCAGATCTTCCATCTTATGTTTTTTCGTTTGACCGAGTTTCTTCTCCAATAGCTGATGCATTTAAATATAATATGCAAAGAAACGTTGGATTTAACGCCTTTTTGTTTTATACCAAACAAATAAAAAACAATTATATTATTTTTAGATTACTTTTTAATTTAGTTATTACTAGTTTATGCGGATATACAATTTATAAATATAGTAAGAATAAATTGTTTGCGATGCTGATTTTTTTCGGGGCTGGATATTATATTGTCTATTTTGGAAGTGGAATCAGACAGATGATGGCTATGGCAATTTTCTTTTTTGCATATTTTAATTTTTTGCTAGAAAAAAAAGATCTACTATATTTACTAATGTCATTTATTGCGCTAAGTTTTCATGAAGCTGGAATTATTTGTTTTTATGTTTATTTAATTTATATAGTTAGAAATATTATACTGCGATATCCTAAAACTTTTTTTATAGTATCTTGCATATCATCTTTAGCTATTTTTTATTTTTCAGTTAATTTTCTTCCTATAATTGTAGAAAAATATCAATATATATCAGTATTTACGCATATATTGATGTATTTAAGTAATATATCAATAGATGTATTTGGAATTGTTTTACGAACCATATTAGTACTGATAAATATATTTTTATATTTATCCACACCAAATAAAAATAGTAAAAATAAAGCCATGATTGTAACAATGATAGCAATTTACTTTTTTTACATGGCTTTTTCAGGATTTTCGCTTGTTGCAAGAATATATGATTTTGTAGCAATAATAGAAATGATAATGATTCCAAACTTTATTTTTTATATGAAAATTCGTCTAAAAAAATTGTTATGTATTTCTGTAATTATATTGTTAAATTTAATTCTGTTAGTTACAGATATAAAATTTACATGTAACTCGGAATATATAAGTAACTATTATAATTTTAATGATTTTCCATATTTAACGGTTTTCGATACTAAAACGATTAACCAATTAATTGAGTAACAAGGAGTTTGTATGAAAAAAGAAGATATACAACCGATCCTATTAGCAATGCTAGATAAATTTACCCAAATTTGTGATGAACATCAGATTAATTATTGTCTGGCATATGGGACTCATTTGGGGGCAATAAGACATGATGGATTCATTCCTTGGGATGATGATGTTGATGTTTTTATGTTGCCTGAAGACTTAAAAAAATTAAGATCGTTGAATTTAAATGATGATTTGTTCTTCTTGCAGAATAAATCAACAGATGAAAATTATTGCTTGATCTTTGATAAAGTGTTACTAAAAGGATCAAGATCACAGATATTAGATTTTGATGTACTTGGTGATTATGATGGGATTTTCATCGATATTTTTCCTTTGTATTATGTACCAAATGGTTTTATCAAACGAATTTATATGCTTACTTTGTTATATTTGATGAAGTATATGAATTTGTTGATTGTTTTAAGCGCTAAAAAATATCAAGAGCAAATCGTAGGAAAAATTGCTTTCGTTATTTGTCGCTTTTTTTCAATCAAGAAAATCAATAAGTTGGTAAAGGCAATTCAAGATAAATTGCTTGCATTGCCTTCTAGTGATCTAGTTACGGATATCGAACTTAAACCGTTAAAAATGTTTAAAAGTGCGTGGTTTAAAAATCTTGAGCTGCATTTATTTGCGCATAAGTATTTTAAGATTTGCAGTCATAGTGATGAACTTCTGAGCCTTATTTATGGTGATTATATGAAATTACCACCTGATGCAGAGAAATTAGGTCATGAAGATATTACATTTACCATAGATGAAGAAACTATTAGAAAATTATTTGAAGAGGTAGATTGATGGATAAGAAATGTTTTGCAGTTACGGGACCATTTGTGCCAGCAAATGAACCAATGACCTTGCTTTCATATAAATATTTAAGGGCTTTAGATCTTCCGGTTGAAGTGGTAGCCTTAGAATTGATGAAAGATCCAAGCTTGGAAGAAAAATTGGCTAAAGATCCTAAATTTTCTAATTTTCATATCAATTACGTAGGAAAATATCATGATGCTTTGTTTTCAATCAAAAATGTTAATTTGTTTAAAGCATTATATTTTATGCATAGATATGTTAAAAAGGCGATAAAAGCATATGATGATCAAGAAATTATTTTTACCTCTTCATTTCCAGCTTATGTGCATAGGGTTGGTTTAGCAATCAAAAATGCGCATCCTGATGTTACCTGGGTTGCTTCTTTCAGTGATCCTATCAATAACTCACCCTATAAAAATGATCTAAGAACATATAAGGAATATAGCTTAATTGAAAAAATAGCTTTTAAAACGTACTGTAAGTTTTATGTTGATGATCAAGATGAGATCATAGCGTTAGAAAATGCTGATCTTTTGATCTTTATTTGTGAAGAACAAAGGGATTTTATGATCCAACAATATTTAAAAGATCATAATAAATTATCTCAAAGTGATTTATTGGCCAAAGCGGTTATCTTTCCGTTAAATTATATTGAAGAGTGGGATGATATCATTAAGACCAGGCAGGTGCCTAATCAAAAGTTTACGCTTGCGCATTTTGGCCGAGTGTATGGTTTACGGGATGCGACAGTATTTATTCAAGCTGTTAATGATTTAGTTAAGAATAATTTGTTATCAAAGGATATAATTATCAAGCAATTTGGAGAGTTTAGAAAATCTGATTGCCTGTTGATCAAAGAACTAGGGCTAGAAGCCTATTTTGATATTTACGATAAGATTCCATATGAAAAGTGTATCGATGAAATGAACAAAGCAGATGTTTTGCTGATTTTTGATACGATCGTGGCTAATGATGAAATACAACCTTATTTGCCTTCGAAGGTTTTAGAATATTCTTTATTAAAGAAAGATACCTTGACGATAACATGTAAAAATAGTCCTTGTTATCGTATTGCTAAGGAGTCAAATGCAATTGTTGCGCTTAATGAAAAAGAGGATATAAAGATTGCACTGTTAAAAGCGATCGATGGGGTCAGCTCAGTTTTAAATTATGATTATACCAATGATAAGGCTAAAACTGCATTAAAGAATATGCTTATCAAAAAAGGAATTCTGTAGTATAATTCAACAATGGAGATATAGTATGAAAGTTTGTTTGATTATTCCTTCATATAATGAAGAAGATAATATATTGCGAGTCTATGAAGATATCAAAAATAATGCCCCAGAATATGATTATATCTTTATCAATGATTGTTCTACAGATAATTCTAAGCAAGTATTTGCAAATAATCATATTAAAGTAATTAATTTGCCCGTAAATCTAGGATTAACGGGCGCTGTGCAAACAGGGTATAAATATGCCTATGAAAAAGGTTATGATTGTGCGGTGCAGTTTGATGGTGATGGACAACATAAAGCCATATATATAAAGGAACTAGTAAAGGCAATTGAACAAGGTAATAATATTGCCATAGGATCTAGATTTGTCACTGAAAAAAAGCCTTGGTCCTTACGAATGTTAGGTAGCAGAATCATTGCAGCTTGCATATTTTTAAAAACGGGTAAGTCGATAAAAGATCCTACTAGTGGCTTTAGAATGTTAGACAGCAAAATGATGAAAGATTATGCATATAATGTTAACCGTAAACCAGAACCAGATACTTTAGTATATCAGTTGCGCAAAGGAGCTAAGATAGCTGAAGTACAGGTAGCAATGGAAGATAGGGTAGCAGGCACAAGTATTTATGCTGGCTTATTTAATTCGATGTCTTATATGATAAAAATGATCATTTCGATTATTTTTATTTCGTAGGTGGTGAAGGATATGAGCGTGAAAATACAAATATTATTGATGATAGGCTCTGTTTTATTCTTTTTTATTTTATTAAAAATCATAAAAAAGGGTAAGATGACAACAGACCTAGCGTGTTTATGGATCGTTTTAGCATTGGTATTGATGATCTTGGCTTTCTTTCCAGAATTAGCCATTAAGTTTGGTTATTTGGTAGGGGTCATTTCTTCAATAAATGCCATATTTTTGGTTTTGATCTTTTTGTTGCTTTGTTTATTATTTTATCTATTTATGAAGGTAACATTGCTTGAGAAAAAGCTTAATGATATGATCCAAAGATATGCATTAGATGAAAGCGAAAAAAAAGAGGCAGAAAAACTATAAGTTTATTCTACCTTTTTTTTGTTTTAAGCAGTTATTGATAATTAAACCAGTAGTAATGATTGTACCTATTAAAGTTAATGATATACCTACTTTTAATCCTCGAGGGATGAAAGACATGTAAATCTCGTTATAACCTGCTTTGATTGGAATGCCCATAAATCCACCATTGACTTGATAAGTGGAAGTTTTAGTACCATTAATACTTACATGCCATCCGGGATCATTAGGTACAGATAAGACGGCAAAGCCATCCTCAGTAGCATTAATTGTTGCGT
>JALEMK010000174.1 GCA_022768265.1 Erysipelotrichaceae bacterium | reverse complement strand
CAGCAATATTCGTATCTTTATCGCATTCTGGATTAAACATGATGCATGCACTTAAACCTTGTGGAATGCTCTTGGTTTCAAAAACATGGATATCTTTGTCTTCACAAACGATAGCTGCTTGCTTAGCTGCCATGATGATATTACTGTTATTTGGTAAAATGAAGATGTGTTTAGCAGCGATCTTATTGATCGCACTAACAAAGTCTTCAGTTGATGGGTTCATGGTCTGTCCACCACTGATAATATGATCAACACGATAATCTTTAAATAATTGGCTTAAGCCTTCACCAGCTGCCACCGCGATGATAGCATATTCTGCTGGTTCCTTAGCTTCATTGTTGGTCAAGATAGAATTAGTACTTGATGGATCAACAGCTCCACTAGTCAAATTGTTGTGTTGCTCTTGCATATTTTCAATCTTTAGCTTTACAAATTCACCATACATTTGAGCTAGATTTAAAGCATCACCTGGTTTTAAAGTATGAACATGGACCTTAACAATTTCTTCATCTTGAACTACGACGATCGATTCACCTAATTTAGCTAGTTGACGACGTAATTTTTCTTCTTGGAATGTTTTAAGGTTATTATCATCTAAACGTACGATAAATTCTGTACAATAGCCAAAACCTTCATTTTCGATTTCCATTTGAGCTGTTGCGCTTACGGTATTATCTTGTTCATGTGCTTCGATAGGTTGACCATCTATATAAGCTTTAAAACCTTCTAAAACTTTTAATAAACCGGCACCGCCACTATCAACAACGCCTACTTCTTTTAACACTGGTAAAAGTTCTGGAGTATGTTCTAGAGCGATATGTCCTTCTTTACATAACACTTCTAAATATTCTTCCATGCTGCATTCCGGATTATTTTCGACATGCATCTTTGCATATTCACTAGCTTCACGAATGACCGTTAAGATCGTACCTTCTACTGGACGCATAACAGCTTTATAAGCTACGGTACTACCTTTGAACATCGCATTAGCAAATTCTAATACGCTAATTTCTTGTTTACCATCAATGCTTTGATAAAAACCTCTAAAAATTTGCGATAAGATAACGCCTGAATTTCCACGAGCTCCCATCAAAAGACCACGTGATAAAGTTTTAGCAACAGCACTAAGTTCTTCACTGCCATTATTAAAAACCTCATTGACCCCATTAGAAAAGGTCATTGACATATTGGTACCAGTATCACCATCTGGTACTGGGAATACTTTTAATGCATCAATATTATTTTTTTCATTACTTAAGTTATTGGCACCGCTTTTAAGCATGCCTTTCAACGTTAATCCATCAATAATATTCATTCTATCCTCCTAGTCTTTTTTGGCAACACCTTGCACAAAAACATTTACTGCGCCAAGTTCTTGCTGCAAAGTATTTTCCAAAACATATTTGATCTTCTTTTGTGCTTCATATACAACTTCGCTGATACGCACACCAAAACTAACGATGATATATATATTGATCTCGATACCTTTGGCACTGCGATTAACAACGATTCCTTTGCTATAGTTATCTTTCTTCAATAACATCGCAATGCTGTCTTGAAGAATTTTTTTCGATGCCATACCTACGACACCGTAACACTCGGTTACAACTTGGCCGGCTAAGTTTGCAATTGCATCTTCTGTGATATTTATACTGCCTAAACTAGTTACTTTTTCAATTGTCATAAAATATACCTCTACTCTTTATAATTATAACAAATATCTAAAAATTTGCATTAGATTTATTACTCTGGGGTTTGAGATGGTTCTGGCATGATCTCATTTCCAAATTCATCGATCGGGATAACGACCTTTTGCCCATTTTCATCAAGGATGAAATTACCATCTTTATCTGTAAGATAATGTTTAACTGCATGATCACCATACTGATTGTAGACCGGATTGCCTTGCGCATCATACCAATATTCCAAGGTACTTTCTTGTTGCTCCCAAGGACAAGCTGAACGATAAGCTACACTATTAGTTTCATCGGCCCAGATACAAACACCATTGCTTGTTAATTTGCTGGCAATAAGATTGTATGAATTGATGATCGATAAACCATAGTAGCTGCTGATGAAATAATTACCATCGTTCAAGGTTACCAATAGTGTTTGATCATCATAGCTCAAGGCATATTGTTCAACCTGAGAGATCGATTCGATCATTTTTTGATCGACCGTATTAAAAGCATTCGTTAATAAATGGGTTTGATTTTCATCATTAAAACCTTTGATCATCGGTACATTGGCCAAGATTCCCATATAATTGCTGGTAAGATCGATAGTAGTATCGTTTTTTAGCAAAATCTGGGGTATTTCCGAATCGATGCGATAACCATAGGGTTCCTGCTCTTGAATGTCGATCAAGATAATATTATTAGCTTGATGCGTGACCTGGACATCCTTGACCATGGGATCTTTTTTGATCCTACTTTCGATCAAAAAATCAAAAGTAAGAAAGTAACGATTTTCCAAGCTCAAGCCCGATAATTGCTTGATATATTCACTATCTAAATAATAGTTGTTTACGATGGAAATAGCTTTGATCTTGCTGTCTGCAGAGAAATAATATGTACAAGCAATAATTAAAATACCTAAAGCTATAGCTAAGCGAAAGATCCTGTTTTTATTCTTTTTGAAAGATTGGATATTTCGCTTATTACGATGTTCATCGAATACTCTATTGATATCTTGAGGTTGTTTATCAAAATCTTCAATAGTATGATGATTATCTTTTCTCAATTAAATTTCTCTACTTCCATGATTAGCTCGACATCATATTTCTCTTTAACTTGTGCTTGTATTTGCTTGACTAATTCTAAAAAATCAGCACAAGTTGCACCATCACTGTTAACGATGAAATTAACATGTTTTTCACTAACCATCGCGCCACCAACTTTTTTGCCCCGATAGCCAATACCATCGATCAGGCTCCAAGCACTATGTGCTTCAGGATTTCTAAATACGCTTCCAGCACTAGGATAATTCAATGGCTGCGTAGCCATACGACGTTGTTTACGATCATCCATCAAACTACTGATCTTTTCCATATCACCTTGAGCTAGTTGCAAGCGACAAGCTAAGATGATCCAATCGGCATGTTGTTGGAAAATGGATTTACGATAAGCAAATTCACATTCATCAACTGTCAGCCAATTAAAATGACCATCTTGTAAGACCAACACTTCTGAAACGATATCTTTCATGCAAGACTTATAGGCTCCTGCATTCATATAAAGGCAACCACCTAAGGTTCCAGGGATTCCACTAGCCCATTCTAAACCAGAAAGACCTTTTTTCATTGCAGCATATGCTAAAGCAATGATGGAACAACCAGCTTGGGCGATGACCTTATCATCATCGAAATAAAAATCATCGAAGTGACGATCTAAGATGATGATCACTCCTGGATAATAACCATCACCACATAGGATGTTACTGCCTTTACCAAAAACTTTAAAAGGAAGATCTAGCTTGATGATTGCTTCCACCAAGGCTTGTAAAGCTACCATATTTTCAGGATAAGCCACATAAGCGGCTGTACCCCCTATCCTTAAAGTAGTTAGTGTCTTAAAAGAAACATCTTGTTTTATTGGGGCAAAGTTGGAAAGCTTTGCATATATATCTATCATCTTTTCACCAATTCTTTCATTAATTTTATAATATCCATCGTTGCATTTGGTGTACCCAAAGCAGCAGCATTTTGACCGATCATTTTTCTTTTTTGATCATCAGCCATCAATTCATCGAGCTTGCTCACCAAATTGTCAACATTCAAATCTTTTTCTTCTAACAATATTGCCGCATCTTTATTTACCAAAGCCAAAGCATTGTAATATTGATGGTTATTAGGTACATATGGACTTGGGATCATGATCGCACAAGTTCCAAGGACACATATCTCACTAGCTGTTGTTGCACCAGCTCTAATGACTGCAACATCACAAGCAGCCATCATCTTTAGACCATCGATATAAGGAACGATCTTTACCATTTGCGAACTTTGATAAGCAAAATCCGCAAAATGTTTTTTACCTGTTGCGATAATGGTTTGATAAGCTTTGTTTTCTAAGACCTTTGCAGCTTGCTGTAATACTTTATTAACCGATTCAGAACCTAAGGAACCCATGAAGATGACCGCTGTTTTCTTATTAGGATCTAAATCATACGCTAATAAGCACTGTGAATCTTTGATGGTATCTTTAGCCATCGAAGCTCGAGGGTTACCTAAGATATATACATGATCGTTGGCTAACTTACGATTTTCCTCATAACAGCCGACAATTGCATCGACCTTGCGAGCTAAAAATTTATTAGCTTTCCCCGCGAATGAATTCTGTTCATGGATCATGGTTGGAACATGCAAATGTTTTGCCGCCAAAATAATCGAAACACTCGTATAGTTACCAAAACCGATTACGATATCCGGTTTGAAATTTTTAATGATCTTTAAGCATGCAAAATAACTTTTGGTCAATAAACATGCACTTTTGATCTTGGCAAAAATCGAACCATTCATACCTTGAAGATCCAAACCGATAAACTCATAATCATGGTTTGGGATCTCAGTTGCTTCCATTCTTCCTTTTGATCCAACAAATAAGATATCCGCTTTTTCTTGAGTCCTTAACCCATCTGCTAAAGCTAATGCTGGATAAATATGGCCGCCTGAACCACCTGTTGCAATAATAACGCGCATATGTACAGCTCCTTTTTTGCTTAAATCATTATACCTTATATAGCTTATAAATTGAATAAAAAAAGAAACATTTATGGTTAAATGTTTCAAATAAATTTATTTGCAATCAATAATTCGCCCATGATATAGGCAATAAAGGGATTGATAAATAATATCAACACCACCATTACCAACAAAAAGATAAAGCTAGATACAGGAAAAATCATAAAAATAAAACTAAACAAAGCATATTCTAGCAAATATAAAACGACAAATATCAATAATACCGATAAAAAATACATGATCTTTTGCTTCAACTTGTTTCACCTTCTTATTGCCAAGCTTAAAATAATTGATCATTATGCGTGATACGTAGATGCTCATAGGCTTTAGGGGTAGCAATACGTCCGCGTGGGGTACGATTGATAAATCCAATCTGAATTAGATAAGGTTCATAGACATCCTCTAAGGTCGTTGCTTCTTCGCTGATGGCACTAGCTAGGGCTTCTAGCCCTACAGGACCACCATGATAGCGCTCGATGATGCCTTTTAAATAACGGATATCCACTTCATCAAGACCTAACGCATCAACATTCAATTTATCTAAAGCAATCATCGCTATTTCTTTAGATATCACCCCATCGTTCAATACTTCCGCAAAATCGCGCACCCGTCGCAATAAGCGATTGGCAATTCGCGGCGTACCACGACTTCTTTTAGCTAATTCCATCAATGCTGGTTCTTCGATCTTTACATCTAAGACCCTGGCGCTACGAGAAATAATGGAAGATAGTTCTTCATTTGTATAGTAATTTAATTTGTTGACTATACCAAAGCGATCACGCAAAGGCGCACTAAGATCGCCAGCTCTAGTGGTTGCTCCAACTAAGGTAAAAGGTGGAAGATCCAAACGGATCGATCTAGTAGTGCTATCTTTACCAACCACGATATCGATGAAAAAATCTTCCATAGCCGGATATAAAACTTCTTCCACCACCTTTGGCAAACGATGGATCTCATCGATAAACAAGACATCTCCAGCCTGTAATGAAGATAGGATGGCGGCAAGATCCCCACTTTTTTCAATGCTTGGCCCTGAGCAGGTACGAATATTACCATGCATCTCATTAGCCAAGATCATCGCTAAGGTGGTCTTTCCCAAGCCAGGAGGCCCATAAAGCAAGACATGATCTAAGGTTTCTTGACGATTTAAAGCTGCTTTGATAAAAACGCGTAAATTGTCCTTCAAGCTTTCTTGACCAATATAATCCTGCAAGCTCGCTGGACGAATTGACTCTTCTTCATCCATGCTACTTTTTTCAAAGCTCAATAAACGATCTGTCATCCTAACCTCCTATTTTCCTTTTTAACATCAACTGTAAGCCCATCTTCAAATATTCATCGCTAGATAAACCTGGAGACGCTTTTAATTGTTTGATCACTGGTTGTATTTCTGCTGGTTTATATCCTAAAGCTTTTAAGCCATCGATGGCATCCTGAATGGCTGCTGATACTTCATCATTAGCTTGCTGATTATCTTGCACCAGTTTACCTTTAAGATCTAAAATGATCTGACTAGCGGTCTTTGCTCCCACTCCAGGCAACTTTTTGATATAGGCAAGATCATTATTTTCTATGGCTTTGATGATATTGGCAGCATTAGATATCTTAAATGCGTTTAATGCCGTTTTAGGACCTAAGCCCTTGACACTGATCAACTTAATAAATAAATCGTGATCTTGCTGACTCGAAAAACCATATAAACTGATTTCGTCTTCTCTAACATGCTGATATGTATATATGCATGCTTCTTGATTTACTACGACCTTATCAAATTGCACAAAAAAGATTCGATAACCAACACCATTATTTTCTACGATGATATGATCGAGATTTTTTGCAACAACAATTCCTTTAATAAATGCTATCATATTAATCACCGTATAACATTATACCTTAAAGCCTCTAGTTTATAAATAACATTTATATTATATCTTAACCAATGTGAAAGCTTTACCTAAATTAAAAAGCCTTGTCAAATGACAAGAGCTTTATAAAATGACTATTCAACAAATTCTAAACGATAATCATCGATCAAGATGACATCACCATCTTTGGCTCCAGCTTGACGTAGTGCTTCATCAACACCGATCTTTTTCATGGTAACCGCAAAATTAAGCGCTTGTTTTTCGTCATCAAAATTTGTATTTTTAAATAATTGCACGATCTTATCGCCGTTTACTCGATATTGTCCATTACCTAGATTGCTGATCGTAAAGATTGGATCTTTTGGACGATATTTATAAACAACTCTTTCTTCTTTTTCTTGTTCGTCAACTAATGGGAATGAAGGGGTCTTTTCTAATAGATCCATACATTTATACAACAATTGATCGATTCCTTCATGAATGATGGTCATCGTTTCAAAAACTTCGACATCTGGGTAACTAGCTTTAAAACGTGCCAAATTAGCTTGGGCATCATCTAGGTCCATCTTATTAGCAACCACGATCTGCGGTCTTTCACTTAGACGCATATGATATTGTTTAAGTTCTTCATTGATGATGCGATAATCTTCTAATGGATCACGGCCATCATTTGCACCCATATCGATCACATGGACCAAGACCCGACATCTTTCTATATGTTTTAAAAATTGGATTCCTAGTCCTTTTCCTTGGCTAGCTCCTTCGATCAAACCAGGCAGATCAGCCATGACAAAGCTTCTGCCATCTTTGACCTGTACGACCCCAAGATTAGGAACCAAGGTCGTAAAAGGATAATCCGCGATTTCTGGACGTGCTTTGGAAACCACTGATAATAAGGTCGATTTGCCAACCGAAGGAAAACCAATCAAGCCAACATCAGCTAATAGCTTAAGTTCTAAAACAACATCTTTGCTTTCACCTAATGTGCCTTGTTCCGCATACTCAGGAGCGTTATCCTTACCGCTGGCAAAGTGATAATTTCCTCTACCACCTCTACCACCTTTACACACTTCATAACTTTGATCCGCTTCACATAGATCACAGATCAATTCATTAGTGTTGGCATCTTTGATCATGGTACCTTGTGGCACTTTGACATAGATATCAGCGCCACTAGCGCCATGCATCTTCTTACTTTTACCATTTTCACCATTTTTGGCAACTATTTTCTTATTATATCTTAAATCTAGCAAGGTGGATTTATTGGTATCGACCACAAAATAAATGCTGCCGCCTTTACCGCCATCTCCACCATTAGGACCACCTAATGGTACATGGGCCTCACGACGAAACGAAACGATACCGTTACCACCATTACCTGCTTTCAATTTTACTACTACGCGATCTACGAACATCATTTACCTCCAAAAAAAATCCCCAAAAAACCTGGGGACTAAAATTAAGCTTGTGGATATACTGAAACTTTTTTCTTATCTTTACCTAAACGTTCAAATTTAACGATACCATCAACCATTGCGAATAATGTATCATCGCCACCACGACCTACATTTAAACCTGGATGAATTTTTGTACCACGTTGACGATAGATGATAGAACCAGCACTTGCAAATTCACCATCAGCTTTTTTTGCTCCTAAGCGTTTTGAATGAGAATCACGTCCGTTCTTGGTAGAACCAACTCCCTTTTTAGATGCAAAGAATTGAATATTTAATAAAAACTTCATGGATCACACCTCCTGTATCTTTATTCTAATAAATTGTGAGAATTGCTGTTCCATTGTTTGTAATTGGATCAGCGCTGTTTGCATGATCAGCTGAGTATCACGATTTGGTTGATCGATCTTGATATCGATATGATTGCTGATGGCTTCTGCTTCGATCTGACATAACATATCTAAAGCATTGCACAGCCCAAACATGATACAGCTAACACCGGCGCAAACTAAATCATTTCCATGCTCAGCATATTCCGCATGCCCGCTAACATTCATTCCAATGATTAGATCATCCTTGGTTTGAACATCTACTTTGATCATTTTTCTTAAGCCTCAATTTTAGTAACTGTTAGCTTTGTATAAGGTTGTCTGTGACCTTGTTTACGGTAAGTAGAACCTTTTTTAGCCTTGTATTTGAAAATAGTAATTTTCTTTTCTTTACCTTGTTTTTCAACTTTACAAGTAACTTTAGCACCTTCTACGTATGGTGTACCGATTTTAGTAGTTCCATCATTGCATAAAACAACTTTGTCCATTACTACTTCATCACCTACATTTGCTTCTAATTTTTCAACGTAGATAACTGCTCCTTCTTCTACACGTAATTGCTTACCGCCTGTTTCGATAATTGCGTACATTCTTGCACCTCCTATTTCATTTATCTTAAGACGCGCCAAATAAAGGTGATATTGCTATACTTAAACCTTTTTTGAGCGGTTATAGACCCTAGAGGGCTAATAACATAGAGATTATAACAAAGCGCATTTTCACTGTCAATAAATATTTTATATTAAGCCTTAAAACCCACACTTATATATTTATCTTGCGCTAAAAATCCTTTTGCTTAGCGAATGATCTCATCTTTTTCAACCTTGATCAAATCTGTCTTACCGATTTTAAAAGCTAGTAAAACACTGACGGCTTCTTGTTTATTTTGATCATAAATCATCTTCATCCTGATACATTTGAATTTATAATTCTTTGCAACATCTAAGATCATCGCAAGATAACTAGGACGATGTACCATATAGACCGTACCATTATCTTTAAGCAAACGTTTATAACAGGCAAAAAGTTCATCTAAAGGCAGATAACGATCATGTCTAGCAACTTCTAAAAAATAATTACTATTTTTATTTCCATTGTCTTTGGTATTAAAATAAGGCGGATTACAGATGATCTTATCAAAAGGTTCATCATTAAAATCTTGAGCCTTGATATTATACAATCGTGCTTCCACTTTATTCATAGCTAAATTTTCTTTGGCCAATTCGATAGCTTCATTTAAGATATCGATGCCCACTAATTGTTGAGCATATTGACTAGCATATAGTAATAAGGCCCCGTTATTACAGCCAATATCTAACACGCGATCCTTTTTATTGATTTCCATGAATTTTCCTAAAAGATGCGTATCGGTATTGATCCTAAACATATCTTGGCGTTGCTTCAGATAAATATTGGTTCCCGGTAAATAATCAAAAGACATTTTCTTGTACCAGCTCAAAATAGAAACATGAGCCTTTCCCTTCTTCACTAATGACCCCATAACTAGCATCATG
>JALEMK010000169.1 GCA_022768265.1 Erysipelotrichaceae bacterium | reverse complement strand
CATTGTGGCAATCTCAATAGGCTTTTACAAGATTACCAGATCCTTAGAGTCGTAGATTATCATTTTACCAAGTTAATTGATAAACTAACATTTTATGATCTTAATGATCATTATCCTGAAAAAAATGAGAATTCCTTGGTCTTATATACGATGATCAATGGTCAAGGCTTATTATTCACGGGTGATGCCCATGTCAAAAACGAGCTTGCGATCATTGAAAAATATCCTTTATTAAGCTGCGATTATTTAAAATTGGGTCATCATGGTTCCAAGACAAGCAGTGCTCAAGGTTTTTTGCATACCTTAAGACCAAAGCTTGCCTTGATATCTAGCGGTAATTTTAGCTATTACCAGCATCCGCATCCCACCATCATCAATCTTTTACGCAATATGCATATTCCGTATCTTGTAACTAATAATGAAGGTGATATCGAGATCTATTTTACCTTTTTAGGCGAAATAATCACGACCTCTAGCCGAAAAATATCATTTGTTTTTAACCCAAATTTGCTTAATCATGATATAATACGAACGAGGTAATATAAGTGATAAAAGTTATTTGCGGAAATGAAAGTTATTTGATCCAAAAAAAAGTTAACGAAGCACTAGCAGCATATCAACAAGCAGATATCATCAGTTATGATGGTGCTGATAAAAATTTTGATATCATGCAAGTCATCGATGAATGTAATACGCCTAATTTATTTGCAGATAAAAAGATGGTTGTTGTCAAAAACCCCTTATTTTTATCTAGTAAATCCAGTTTGAAAGATGGGCAGATAGAAGCGTTATTGGCCTATGCCAAAAATGTCAATGTCGATTGTGAATTGCTTTTTTATGGTAATGTGGAAATTGATAAACGTAAAAAGCTCAATAAAGAATTACAAAAATTAGCTCAATACAGCTTGTTAGAAAAAATGAGCTATCAGGAATTTATCAATTACGTCAAAAAGCAGCTTAAGCTATCGAAGCTAGATATCAGTGAAAATGCAGTGAATTTGCTTTGTAATATCTTGCCAAATGATCTAGAAAACTTTCATCATGAACTTACAAAACTTTGCCTATATCAAGCACCGATAGATGAGCAGATCATCAAAAAAATGATCAGTGTACCGCTTGATGATGATGTGTTTAATCTTACTAATGCGATAATTGAAAAGGATGTTGCGAAAGCATTTCAAAAATGGGAAGATCTAAAACAGCTAAAACAAGAGCCGATCGGTATTGCCTTGATCATCGCTAATCAATTTCGTTTTATGTACCAGGTAAGGTATTTATTAGATCGCGGCTATAGCGAAAATGAAATTGCTAGTCATTTAAAAGCTCACCCTTATCGGGTATCATTGACATGTAAAAATGTTCGTAGCACAAGTGCAAACAAGATCCTTGCGATCTTAGCGAAGCTTGCTTTGCTTGATCAAGGCTTTAAAAATGGTAAAATTGACCGCAATATCGGTTTAGATAAATTTATGTTAGAAATTATGAGGTAGAATATGCAATCAATTAAAGAGTTATACAAAATTGGCCGTGGCCCTAGTTCATCACATACTTTAGCCTGTGAAAGAGCTTGTAAATTATTTATGCAAGATTTCCCTAATGTTGATCATTATCGCATCGAATTATATGGATCTTTATCTTTGACCGGTAAAGGCCATATGACAGATAAGGTCATGATCGAAACATTGGCGCCAGCAAAAGTTGAGGTCACTTTTAAGCTTGATTGGGAAGAAGATTTTCCTAATGGGTTTTATTTAAGAGGCTATGATCAAAATGATGCTTTGATGGCTGCTTGGACGGTTTTCTCGATCGGTGGGGGCTCGATCAAGATCAAAGAAAAACCTTTAAATTACAATGATGAGATTTATAAAGAAACAAGCTTCGAAGAAATCAAAGATGTCTTGCAAAAAAGACAATTTAGTCTGTTAAACTACATATATGAATATGAACCGGATATCGAGGATTATTTGATCGAAGTTGTTAGTGCCATGATCAATTGTGTCGAACATGGCCTAACCCAAAGCGGTTATTTACCAGGAACGTTAAAGGTGGAGCGCAGTGCTAAGTCATTAAATATCAAAGCGCGTCTTTGTGATAACGAATTAGAGAAACAACGCTTATTGATCATGAGCTATGCTTATAGTGCTAATGAAGAAAATGCTGGTGGCAATCAAGTAGTTACAGCACCGACCCTTGGTGCCTGTGGGGTACTAGCTAGTATCGTTTATTACTGTTATAAAGATCTGCAAATTTCGAAGATCCAATTAGCTAAGGCCTTAGCGATCGCGGGGATCTTTGGTAATTTGATCAAACAAAATGCAACGATATCTGGCGCCATGGGCGGATGCCAGGCCGAAGTAGGAGCTGCATGTAGCATGGGATGTGCTGCCTTAGCATATCTTAATGATCTTAATCTAAAACAGATCGAATATGCTGCTGAAATTGGGATCGAACACCATCTAGGTCTTACATGTGATCCGGTAGGTGGTTATGTGATCATCCCTTGTATCGAACGAAATGCGGTTGCTGCGCTTCGCTCATTTGATGCAGTTACTTTAAGTAAGTATATGTCACAGATCAAACCTAATAAAGTTAATTTCGATACCATCGTTGAAACGATGAATTATACTGGTAAAAAAATCGCTTATGAATTAAAAGAAACAAGCTTAGGAGGGCTTGCGCGTGAATTCAAAGGATAAAGTTGAAATACTAGCTCCATGTGGCAGCTTAGAAACTTTAAAGCTGGCAATCAACTGTGGGGCAAATGCGTGTTATTTAGGATTAAACAATTTTGGTGCAAGAGCTTTTGCACCAAATTTTTCGCATGAAGAATTTAAAGAAGCAATCCGTTATGCCCATCTTAGAAATGTTAAAGTATATGTAACCTTAAATACTTTATATAACGAAGATGAATTGACCAATGTCATGAAGGAAGTAGCTTTTCTATATGAAAATGATGTTGATGCGCTGATCATTCAGGATCTAGGGCTATTGCATTTGTTAAGCCGGGATTATCCTGATCTAGAAGTGCATATTTCTACGCAAATGCATATC
>JALEMK010000077.1 GCA_022768265.1 Erysipelotrichaceae bacterium | reverse complement strand
CCATCAACCGCCCTAAGATCTCATCAGGAAAACGATTTAAGATCTCTTTTGCTTTATCTTCATCTAACTGATGGATAGCTTCTAGGATATCTACCGGATGGGCATATTCGATGATATCTTGGAATGCTTCATCTGTTGCGTTGATCAGCAAGTCTTTTAGTTCTTCTTTAGTTAAATCATCATTCATGATCGTTTTCCTCCTTTGGCATTGAATATTCACAACCGCAGTATTTTTGACGATACATATTTAAGGCTTTAGCCATATTGTTGCCAATCAAGAAGCCATCTTTTTTCTTGAAATCAGAATAAAAATATTTTACATTAGGATATTTCTTGCTTAAGGCTTCCCCAATTTCATTTAATTTTAAGCTATTTTTTTGCCGAGATACGCTCATGACGGTCGTAAAATAGGCAAAGCCATGTTGGCTAGCATAGGCGTATGCTTCATCCATGCGTTTGGTATAGCATAAAAAGCAGCGTTGTTGTCCTTCCGGTAGATGAGCGAAAGGGGCTAGATCTTTGATATAGTTATCATGATCATATGTTGGAACGATGATAGCGATATCTGGGTAGTAATCGTGTAAATATTTTTTTAATTCTTCCAAGCGGATCTGATATTCAGTTTGTGGATAGATATTGGAGTTATTGTAGTAAATCGTGATTTGAAAATGTTCATGCAAAAAAGTTAATGGAAAGCATGAACATGGCGCACAGCATGCGTGCAATAATAATTTAGGTTTATATGGTAAAGCTTTGATCTTGGCAATTTCTTCTAATGATAATTGATAATAATGTAATTTATTCATTAGTGATGAACATGCTATCCCCGAAAGAGAAAAAGCGATATTGTTTTTCTACAGCTTCGTGATAAGCTTTAAAAATTAGATCCTTACCGGCAAAAGAAGAAATCATCATGATTAAAGTAGATTTTGGCAAGTGAAAGTTTGTGATGATGCAATCGATAGCTTCCCATTTATAACCGGGGAAGATGAAGATATCAGTTTGACCTGAACAAGCTTTAAAACAACGATATTGCTTGTAGATCGCTTCAAGGGTCCTGGTGCTGGTCGTTCCTACAGAAATGATCCTTTGATGATTAGCTTTAGCGTTATTTAAGATGTCTGCGGTTTCTTGACTCATTTCATAGTATTCGCTATGCATGATATGATCTTCAACATTCTCGGTATCCATTGGCTTAAAGGTTCCAAGACCAATATGTAAGGTAACATCGACGATGGTTACACCTTTTTGTTTAAGCTGTGCAAAGATTTCTTCGGTAAAATGCAAACCAGCTGTTGGGGCAGCTGCACTGCCATCAACTTTGGCATAGACCGTTTGGTAACGACTTGGATCATCTAGTTTTTCTTTGATGTATGGTGGTAAAGGAACATTGCCTAATTTTTCCAAGACTTCCATGAAGATGCCATCATAGATCATCTTCATACGTCTGATGCCTTTATCTTTTACTTCAACACATTGCGCTTTTAATTCACCTTCATTAAAAGCAACAACGGTCCCTAGTTTAACAACTTTAGCGTTACCAACCAAGCATTCCCAAACATCATCAGCTTCTTGCTTTAGCAATAATAATTCCACATGGGCGTTGGTTATTTCTTTGGTGCCGTATAAACGGGCCGGAATGACGCGCGTATTATTTCTTACTAGGACATCGCCTTCTTTAAAATAATCGACGATATCATAGAAATGTTTGTGTTCAAATGTCCCTTCATTTTTATGAACGACTAACAAGCGTGAATTGCTGCGAGCTTCACTAGGATGTTGAGCAATTAAAGTTTCCGGTAGATAGAAATCAAATTCTGACGTTTTCATTAAAAGCCCCTTTCATCAAATTGCATATTGCGTAAAAATTCTTCTTTGAAATCGTTGTAACGATCTTCTTTGATTGCTTGACGAGCATCTTCCATCAGTTTGATCAAAAAACGAATATTATGGATCGACATCAAGCGATTGCCTAGACCTTCCTTACAACGGAATAAATGATGGATATATGCTCTAGTGTAGTTTTTACAAGCATAACAATCACATTTTTCATCGATAGGGCGGAAATCTTCACGATACATAGCTTTTTTGATATTGATCCTACCATGCGAGGTCATCAAGGTACCATGACGCGCGATCCTTGTAGGCAATACGCAGTCAAACATATCAACGTTACGTGCAATACCTTCCAATAGATCATTGACAGCACCAACACCCATCAAATAACGTGGTTTATCAGCGGGTAGATATTTGATCGCGTAATCTACCATTCGATACATTGTTTCCTTATCTTCACCTACGGATGTTCCACCGATCGAATAACCATCGAAATCCATAGCCGCTAATTCTTCAGCACACATCTTTCGTAGATCTTCGTATTCTGAACCTTGAACGATCCCAAAAAGGGCTTGGTTTGGATTGTTGTGAGCTAGCTTGCCTCGTTTGGCCCAACGTAAGGTACGCAAAGTACTTTCTTTAGCGTATTCATATGTAGCAGGGTAAGGAATGCATTCATCAAAAGACATGATGATATCTGCCCCGATCTTATTTTGGATATGAATGGAATCTTCAGGCGACATAAATAAGGTTGAACCATCTAAGTGGCTTTTAAAAGTTACGCCTTCTTCTTGGATCTTTCGGGAATCAGCTAGGGAGAATACTTGGAAGCCTCCACTATCAGTTAGCATTGGGCCATCGTAGTTCATAAATTTTTGGACCCCACCAGCTTTATCAACGATATCTTCTCCCGGTCTTAACCATAGGTGGTAAGTGTTGGATAAAACGATCCCAGCTCCTAAAGCTTTTAATTCTTCAGGGGATAGGAATTTAACGGTAGCTAAGGTACCTACAGGCATGAAGATCGGGGTTTCCACATCTCCATGAGGAGTATGGATGATACCGCATCGTGCACCTGATTGTTTACAAATATGTGTTACTTCAAAACTAAAATTTTTCATAAAATCACCACAAATATTATACCAGTTGCAAGACGTTTTGTCTTTTATGTCATTTAACTTTTTTTGTTTATAGTGTTATAATTAAACCATGAAATCTCAAGTAATTAAAATTAGGAATTTACCTTCATTCCCTGTTATTTTGCAAAGCATCAGCGTTAAGCCAACGATGTTTTTAGGAACGTTGATGATCGTCGGGGTCATCATGATGATCTTTTTTCCGTTTCTAGGTTATCTGGGAGCGGGTTTTGTGGCGCTTGCTACTTTTAGTATCTTGGTAATGCCTGATCGTAAGATCATGGAAGCAACCAATGAATATTTGATCTTATATAATCATAAAGATCAAAGCTTATGCAAACTGGTATATTGGGATGAAATATTATCTTGGCAATATCGTTGGCATCCTGATGTTGATGAGTTGATCATCGAACTAAGTGACCATAGCGTTGAAAAAGTGGAAGCTTTTAATAGAAAGAAGTTTACTCGTTTTTTGAAAGAGTATGCAAACGGTAAAGAAATGAAGGTGAAAAAATGAGTAATTATCTAACTAATAATGAATGTGGCGAAGAAGCATATGAAGATATGAGCTTGCTTTTTTCGATGTTTGCTGATCGAACACGTTTAAAGATCATCAATGTCTTAGCTAAAAACGAAATGTGTGTTAGGGATATCGCTACTAAACTGCAGATGAGCCAATCAGCGATCTCTCATCAATTATCATCATTGAAAAAAGTTAAATTGATCCGTAGTCGTAAAGAAGGAAAGATGGTTTTTTATTCCTTGGCGGATGATCATGTTTCAACCATCTTTATGATGGCATACGATCATATATGTGAAAAGGAGTAAAAAGATGGATTTACAAACGATCAAAGAAGTGGCAAAAGAAAAATGTAGCAAATGCTATGTTTGTGAAATATGTAATGGGCGAGCTTGCAAAGGTAAGATCCCTGGGATGGGCGGTAAGGATAGCGGTGAAGCGTTTATCCGCAATGTTGAAGCTTTTAAGAATATCAAGATCAATATGGGCGTTTTAGCTGATAGCAAGCAAATTGATACGAGTTTAAATTGGTTTGGTAATAAGTTAAGCATGCCGGTTTTTATTGCTCCTATTGCGGGGATCAAGAATAATTATGGGGCTTCAATGAGCGAATATGATTATAATCTTGCAGCGGCCCAAGGAGCAAAGTTAGCGAATATCATGGCGTTTTGTGGCGATGGCAAAGATGTGGATAGCTTGTTTGTCGAGCCTTTTACGGCTATGGAAAGCGTAGATGATCGCTCGATCATCACGATGAAGCCATGGGTCAAGGAGGGTATCGATATGCGCTTGGCTAAGATCAAAGGGCATCGCTATGCCTGCTTGGCCATGGATGTTGATTCTGCCGGCTTGCCTTTATTGCGTAATAGCAGCATTCCTGTTGAAAATAAGAATGTAGCAGCACTTAGCTATGTCAAACAACAAATTGATAAACCTTTCATCGTCAAAGGTATCATGAACGTCAAACAAGCGGAAATGGCCATTGCAGCTGGCTGTGAAGCTATCGTCGTTAGTAATCATGGCGGTAGGGTTTGTGATGAAACCTTGGCAACCATCGAGGTCTTGGCAGATATTGCCAAGGCTTGTAAAGGTAAGGTCAAGATCTTGATCGATGGGGGAATCAGAAGTGGTTATGATATCTTTAAATGCCTAGCTTTAGGAGCAGATGGAGTGCTGATCGGAAGACCGATGGGCATAGCGATCATTGGTGGGCAAGCTGAAGGTGTCAAAGCTTATGTGGACAAATTGCAGCAAGAGCTGATCGGGGTCATGATCATGACAGGTTGTCATAGCTTAAGTGATATTACAGCAGATAAAGTAGTTGTTTTGAAATAAAATCGCAACAATTGTGCAAAAACTCTAAAAAATAAGAAAAAAATTTTCATTTTTTGAAATACTTTACATTATATAAAAATTTGTTATAATCATTATATGAGGTAAATTATGGAAAAATATGAAAACAATGCTTTCTTTTGGCAAAAGATCGATACGTTATATTCAAGTGCTACTTTAGAAATTTACCATAAAAAGGGAGAGTGTCATCCCGAATTTGCGGATATGATCTATCCTGTTGATTATGGAAGATTGAAAGAAGTAAATGGTGAACGAGGCGTATGTGTATATAAGGGTTCGCAAAAGCATGCAGCGGTCAAAGCTGTTATCATAGCTGTTGATATTTTGAAAAGAGAATTAGATGTAAAGATTTTGATTGGATGTAATGAAGAAGAGGAAGAGGCGTTATTGAGATTCTTGAATCAAACGGATTTTCAAAAGACGATCCTAGTAAGAAGAGGCAACGAACTTCCTGCTTGGGGATTTACAGATTAAGCAGCATAGAGCTGCTTCTTTTTAATATGGTAAAGGAGAAAAATGATGAATGAAAAACAGATTGAAAAAATTTTCTTAGATAACTCTCGTGTGCGTTGGGGTGGATCAAAAGAAGAATTAGCTTGTGCTAAATATCTACAAGATGAATTGCAAAAAATGGGAGTTGATAGTTGGTTAGAAAGCTTTGAAACAGATCATGCTGATATCATCAAAGCAAAATTGACCTTGTTAGATCCTGAAGTTAAAGAAATTCCGTGTACAGCATATTTGATGAGTGCCAACACCTTGGAAACAGGTTTAGAAAAAGAGCTTTTTTATTTGCGTAAAAATGATAGCTATGCTTTATCATGTGTTAAAGATAAGATCGTATTGCTTGAAGGCTATATAGGTAAATGGACCTATCAAGATCTACTTGAACATGGAGCGGCGGGATTTATTACTTGCGGTTATGACGCGCATGATGAAAATCATGATGTTGAGCAACGAGAACTAAGAAGCTATGTTAGTGAAGGTAAATTATTGTGTGGGGTCCATATCAATATCAAAGATGGCATTGAGATCATCAAAAAGGGTACTACTAAGGTAAGGATCGAAACTTATCAAGAATATGGTAAAGCCGATTCGCATAATCTGATTGCGGATATTCCAGGTAAAAGTGATAAAAAGATCATCTTTACGGCTCATTATGATACGGTAGATAAATCGTATGGCATATATGATAATTTAAGTGGGGCCGTAGGCTTGTTAGCGTTAGTTGAAAAGTTTAAGGATTGCCAACCAAACCATGGCTTGCGCTTTATTTGGTGCGGTAGTGAAGAAAGAGGGCTATTAGGCTCTAAAGCTTATTGTCAAGCTCATGAAGCAGAGTTAGCGGATGCTTTATTTGTTATAAACTTGGATATGATCGGTAGCATCATGGGTTATATGTTAGCATGTTGTACCAGTGAAGATAAGTTAGTGCACTATTTAGAATATTTTGCCTTAGAATATGGCAGTGAACTAAAAGCGTATCAAGATGTTTATTCTAGCGATTCGACGCCATTTGCTGATAAAGGCGTACCGGCTGTATCTTTCTGTCGCTGGGCCAATAGTGCTAGTGCTAAGATCCATTGTAAATATGATACCATCGAGCAGATGTCTTTGAGTCAGATGGTTGCTGATATTGATTTTATCTATGCATTTACCAAAAGAATGGTCGAAGCTAAGGTTTTCCCGGTTAAAAAAGAAATTCCTGATAATATCAAGGAAAAGCTTGATGAATATCTATTTAGGAAAAGAAAATAAAAAAATGGTCGTATCGCAAGATACGACCAAATTTTGTTTATGTGGTAGAAAAATTATTCAGCAGCTTCAGTTGTTGCAGGAGCTGTAGTTTCAGGAGCTGCAGTTTCTTCAGTAGCTTCTGTAGTTTCAGGAGCTGTAGTTTCTTCAGTAGCTTCAGGAGCAGTAGTTTCTTCAGTAGCTTCAGTTGTTGCAGGAGCTGTTGTTTCAACAGTTGTTTCAGTTGTAGCTGGAGCTGAAGTTTCAGTAGTTGTAGTTTCAGTATTAGATGCACATCCAACTAATACTAATGCGCTTAAACATAATGCTAATAATTTTTTCATTTTCATTTCCTCCAATTTTGTATATAAATGGCTATATTTCCATTTATATTTCACTATTTTATCACAAATTTAACACAAATCAAGTTTTTATTGCATAAAAATTAGTTGATATTATAATAATGGTAATAAAAGAAGGTGAAAAAATGATTAGATTTGAGTGTGATTATAATCAAGGGTGTCATCCGCTGATCTTAGAAAAACTAGCGAAAACCAATTTTGAACAAACCGTTGGCTATGGGGAAGATCAATATTGTGCTAATGCCAAAGTTTTGATCAAAGAGGCTTGTGGAATCAAAGATATCGATATCCATTTTTTAGTTGGCGGAACCCAGACTAATACAACGGTGATTTCCAGTGTCTTAAAAGGCTATCAAGGAGTAATAAGTGCAGATACTGGACATATCAATACCCATGAGACCGGAGCTATTGAAGCTACTGGTCATAAAGTCTTAAGCTTACCTAATGAAGATGGTAAGATCAAAGCAGCGCAGGTAGCTGCTTATATCAAGGCTCATTATGAAGATGCAAATGCTTGTCATACGGTACAACCAGCAATGGTCTATATATCTTTTCCTACAGAAAATGGTACCTTATATAGCAAAGCTGAATTAGAAGCATTATATGATGTTTGTCAAACAAATGATGTATGCCTATTTATTGATGGGGCGCGGTTAGGTTATGGTTTGGCAGCTTTGAATAATGATCTGTCTTTAAGGGATATATGTCGCAATTGTGATATCTTTTATATAGGTGGCACCAAAGTAGGGGCATTGTTTGGGGAAGCAGTCGTGATCGTTAATGATAAATATAAGAAAGATTTTCGTTATAATATCAAAAGACATGGTGGCATGCTAGCAAAAGGTCGCTTGCTAGGTATTCAATTTGAAACCTTATTTACTGATGATCTTTATTATCGCATCAGCAAAAATGCAATTGATCGTGCGATGCAGCTAAAACAAGCTTTTCAAGATCATGGTTATAAGTTGCTTAATGATTCCTATACTAATCAACAATTTGTTTATTTAAACGATCAGCAACATGCTAAGCTACAAGAAAAATATGCTTATTCTTATTGGGGTGAATTTACAGATGGCAAAGCCTATCGTTTCTGTACTAGCTGGGCTACTAGTGAGCAACAAATTTTGCAACTGATAAATGATCTTAAAGAATATCGCTAAAAGTATGATAAAATAGAACTCTAGCAGTTCTATTTTAATTTTTAGGGGGGGAGCTATATGACAAATACGATTGGACTTAGGACGATAAAAACCGCTATTAGTGTTTTCTTATCGATGTATTTAGGTAATTTATTTAACTTTGCTTATCCGTTCCATATTGCGATCGCCGCAATGTTCGCCTTGGATAAAACCGCTTTTGGATCATTTAAATTAGGAAGAAATCGTATTGTTGGTTCGATCATTGGAGCGTGTATCGGCGTCTTGTTTTCTTATATCGATCGCGGAAATCCCTTTTTATGTGCATTAGCTATTGCGATACAGATCTATATATGTAATGCCCTTAATTTAAAAGGAGCTATCATCATTAGTGGTATCATGATGCTGATCATCATGGGCAATGAAGGGAATGATCCGATCTATTATGGTTTTTATCGTTCAGCAGATACGATCATTGGGGTCATCATATCGGTTATCGTCAATATTACGATCTTTCCATATAATTCCTTAAAACGTCTTGATGAAACTGCGATCAAAATCTGGGAACAAACCGATCAATTGATCATTGCATTGCGCAAACATGAAATGGTCAATATCGACAAGATCAATCAAGAAATTGAAGAATTAGGGGTAGAGATCAATGCGATCGAACAAAATTTTTTATATGGTAAACAGAAGCAGTATGTCCACGATTTGCAGAAACACTATGAAATTTGTCGAAAATTATTATTAGAAGCAAATATATGCTTGACAATTGATCCCGAAAAAGATAAGATAGTATACGGTTATCATATAGAGAAAGCTTTATCGATATATGATAATTATGTCGCTGAATTGCAAAAAGCTTAAAAAAATTAAAAAAAGTACTTGCAATTGAGAAAAAGACATGGTATTATATATAAGCGCTCAAGGATAAGACGTATCACTTGAGGCAAGGGTGAAGCTGGTTACTGAAGAAGTACTCAAGAGGCTGAAGAGGTGCCCCTGCTAAGGGTATAGGTCGAGCAATCGGCGCGAGGGTTCAAATCCCTCCTTCTTCGCCAGAAAAATGGTCCGGTGGTGTAGGGGTTAACATGCCTCCCTGTCACGGAGGAGATCGCGAGTTCAAATCTCGTCCGGACCGCCATTTATGCGGATGTAGTTCAATGGTAGAACGCGACCTTGCCAAGGTTGACACGGCGGTTCAATTCCGCTCATCCGCTCCAGAAAATACCGAAACTTTAAGGACTTAGAAATAAGTCCTTTTTTATTGCATTTATAGTTATTTCGTGCAACACTATATATAAAGGTAGGATTTAGGGGACATGAATAATTATAAAGATAAGATCAGACAGATCTTTAGTTTAAAAGTAGATCAAGCGGATAATATGGTGATCCAACGGCGAATCATCGAAGGAGCATCAGTTACAGGAACTAATATGTATATCTTGATCTTAGCTATCTTGATCGCATCGATCGGCTTGAATATGAATAGTACGGCGGTGGTTATTGGGGCGATGCTTATTTCACCACTGATGGGGGTTATCATCAGCATAGCATATGGCTTGGCTCAACGTGATACTTATTTGTTACGTCAAAGCATCCAACGCTTTTTGTTCCAAGTGATCGTTAGCATCATGACCAGTACCTTATACTTTTTGATTTCGCCACTTGATACTTTTTCTGGCGAACTTGCTGCCAGGACCTATCCAACGCTTTGGGATGTCTTGATTGCGATATCTGGAGGTTTTGCAGCGATAATCGCTAATACTCGTAAAAGTACTTCCGGTAATGTCATCCCTGGGGCAGCGATTGCTACCGCCTTGATGCCTCCATTATGCACGGTAGGTTATTGCTTAGCTAACCATAAATGGTTATATGCTTTAGGCGCTTTTTATCTTTTTAGCATCAATGTCATCTTTATCTTTGTTGCTAGTGTGATCGGTTTGCAATTGATGGGCGTGGCAACTCATGCCGATGATTGGTTAAAGACCAAGAAAAATAAAGCTTTTTTGTTTTGTTTTATGCTCATCGTTATCATCCCAAGTGGCTTTTTAGCGTGGCAAAGCGTAGCTTCGACCCAACTTGAAGAAAATTACCGTGATTTTTTAAATAACGAATTTCAATTTGCTGATACGCAGATCGTTAAATCAGCTCGCGATGTTACCAATGGAACCATCAATATTGCCTTGATCGGCTCGACTTTATCAGCTGAGCAGATTGCCATGATCGAAAGTTCTTTAGCTGATTATAATTTAGATAACTATACCTTAAATATTACGCAGACCCAACTAGATCAAAGCGTCTCAAAGCAAGAACTAGCTGCTTTGCTTGAAAAGCAACAACAAGGTCAACTGAACCAATTAGATCTTGAATCTGAAGTAGATCGTTTATCTAAATTATTTGATCTACAAGCTAAGACCAAAGAAAAACAACAAGAAACCGTTAAAGAAATTTTGATCTTATATTCACAGATCAAACATGCGGGCTTTTCTCAATGGTATGAAAATAGTGAAAATTCGGCATTTAGTTTGATCATTGAAGTTGAAGATTATTTGGATGAAGAAACTTTATCTTCTTTAAAACAATGGTTAAGCTTACGCTTTGAAGATGAAATTGCTATCGTGCAATATATCCAAGCACCTCAAGAATTGCCATTAGAAATTGAAGAATGAAACTCAGTTACAAGCTGAGTTTTTTATTTTCCAGCGTAGATTATCATACATCGGTTGTAGAAATTGAGGTTATAGCTTATAATGATACCATGTCTAAGTGCGTAAAGAGATAATTAATGTTAGGAAGTGATAAAACATGCGAGCGTTGGTATTATGTGGTGGAGGAACTAAAGGTAGCTATCAAGCAGGTGCTATCAAAGCCTTAAATGAATTAAATATCACCTTTGATATCGTCACAGGGACCTCGATAGGCGCTTTAAATGGTTGCTTGGTTGCTCAAAATGAGCAAGATCGTCTTTATCAATTATGGGATGAGATCGAAATGAAACATATCTTGGCTGATGAGATCCCTGATCAATACGATGTAGAAACCATTTTCAAAAATAAACAAAAGATCGAATCGTTTCTTAAATCATATGTCAAAGAAAAGGGGGCAGATATTACGCCTTTCAAAGCTTTGATCAAAGAATATTTCAATAATGACAAACTCCAAGCTTCAAATATCATCTTTGGGTGTCTTAGTACCAGTTATCCTAGCTTACGTCCTGTTTATATCAATAAGCAGATGATGAAGGAGCATGGGGAAGATTATCTTTTGGCAACAGCTAGCTGCTTTCCCATCTTTCCGATTCATCGCTTTGAAGGTAAAGCTTATATCGATGGTGGTTATATCGATAATTTACCGATCGATTACGCCATTGAATTAGGAGCTAAGGAAGTAATTGCGATCGATCTAAGCAGCGATCCCAACCATGATTATTATGTAGAAGCAGCCAATGTAACCTATATTTTTCCTAAGGTCGATCTAGGTTTGATGATGAATTTTGATCGTAATCTATTGAATAGAAATATACGACTAGGTTATTTAGATGTCTATAAGGCATTTGGTAAATATCAAGGAATCAAATATACCTTCAAACCTTATCAAAATCTTAGCTTTGCCAAGGATACTTATAGCTTGATGCAAAAGATCGATCTAAGTATCATCAAAAATAGTATTCGTAGCAAAGAAGTAGTTTTTGCTCAATTAAAAGAGGAATTACATAAAAAGGTCTTAAGTTACGATGATGTCATCTATGGGTTAATGGATCATTTGATGGATCTAAGTGATTTTGCGATAGAGGAAGTTCATGATTTTGAAACGGTGGCCCATAAGATCGTGCATGAATATGCTGCTAGCTATGAAAGTGATTATGAACTAGTGCCTAAGAAGGTCATCGATGTCATCACTTATATCAAAGAACTTGACAAGCAAGCGATGATGGAAAAATTAGTTCATCTGACCTTGTTTGGTGATAACAAACTGATAAATAAAAACATCTTATATACGTTATTGCCTTTTG
>JALEMK010000026.1 GCA_022768265.1 Erysipelotrichaceae bacterium | reverse complement strand
TCTGATAAAACGGGTACCTTGACCCAAAATAAGATGACCATTACAGAAACTTATCTACCAGCAGATGGTTGTCAAAAATTTGATGAAAAGACCACTAAGACACCAGAATTAATTAGTTTATTACGCTATTTTACCCTATGTTCAGATGCTGAACTTAAAGTTAGCGATGGTAAGATCGAGCTATTTGGTGATCCAACTGAAACAGCAATGGTCAATGCCAGCTACATCGTTGGGGAAACCAAAGAAGAATTAGCTAAACAATATCATCGAACCAAAGAGCTAGCTTTTGATTCTGATCGTAAGATGATGAGCGTGTTCTATGAAACAGCAGATGGCATTTATTCTTATACCAAAGGGGCACCTGATGCAATCTTCAAACGTAGCAAAAATGTTCAAGCTAAAGATGTTGATGCTTATGAAGCAATGGCTAATAAAGCCTTGAGGGTCTTAGCTGTTGGTATAAGAAAATGGGATGCTTATCCAGAAGATATCAATAGTGAGATCGTAGAAAAAGATCTAACCTTCATTGGCTTGATCGGTATGATCGATCCTCCACGTCTAGAGGTCAAAGATGCGATTGCTGAAGCAAAAAAAGGTGGTATTCGTACGATCATGATCACTGGTGACCATGTAACGACCGCCAAAGCTATTGCTAAAGATCTAGGTATCTTAAATGAAGGTGAGATTGCCATCACCGGTCAAATGTTAAATGACATGGATGATGCGACATTAGATCAGCAAATTGCGAAGATCAGCGTATATGCTAGGGTATCACCAGAGCATAAGGTACGTATCGTTCAAGCTTGGCAGCGCCAAGGCCAGGTCGTAGCTATGACTGGTGATGGTGTCAATGATAGTCCAGCTTTAAAAACGGCGGACATTGGTTGTGCGATGGGTATTACAGGTACCGATGTTAGTAAAAACGCAGCTGATATGATCTTGACTGATGATAACTTTGCGACCATCATCCATGCCGTTAAAGAAGGCCGTGGCGTTTACCGTAATATCAAAAAAGATGTTCAATTCTTGCTATCAAGCAATATCGGGGAAGTGCTAACCATCTTCTTAGCTAGCTTATTAGGTTTATTTGGACATACCGTTAGTGTTCCTTTAGCATCGATCCACTTATTATGGGTAAACTTGATCACGGATACCTTGCCAGCTTTTGCTTTGGGCATGGAACCTGTTGATGATGAGATCATGTTAGAAAAACCACGTCCTAAAGATGAAGGCTTCTTTGCAAATGGTTTAGGTAGAACTATCGCTTGGCAAGGCTTGATGATTGGTTTATTGACCTTGACATCATATTTATATGGTAATGGTCATAGTCATGAAATTGGACAAACGATGGCATTCTTTACTTTATCAATGTCACAATTATTCCATGCTTTCAATATTAAAAGTGAACATAGCATCTTGCATCGTACGATCGTCAATAATAAATATTTGCTTGGCTCATTTGTCATTGGAGCTGCTTTAAATTTCATCGTTATTTATAGTCCAATCAATCATATCTTTAACTTGGTTCCATTATATGGTGCTGATCTAATGGTTGCGTTAGCTTTAAGCTTTGCACCGATCGTCATCGTAGAAGTAGCAAAATTAATAAAAAGACTAGCAAAATAATTAGCTTGTTTTAACAATTGAATTTTTACCTATAAAGATGATATAATACCAAAGTAAAGCGTTTTAACTAAAGAAGTAGTAATAAAGCTTCAAGATCATCAAAGAGAAGGGTATAAATGGTGAAAGTACCTATGATCATACTTTATGAATTCATCTTTATAGTGGGACTAATCATCCTCGGTCACTGCCGTTATCAGTTAATTAAGGTGTATCTTCATACTGGTGAGGGTAAATCAGGATGGTACCGCGTAAAACAAATATCTTGCGTTCCTGTTAGTAGGAACGCATTTTTTTATGGGAGGACAAGATGGAAAAAGTTCAACAAGTCAAAAATGAAGGCTTAGCAGCAATCGCGGCTTGTACAAGCTTAGAACAGCTAAACCAAGTAAGAATTGATTATTTAAGCAAAAAAGGTCATGTTCAAGCCTTGATGGCTTTGATGAAAGATCTAAGCAAAGAAGAAAAACCAGCATTTGGGCAAGAAGTAAATGATTGTAAACAAGCGTTGAATCAAGCGATGGAACAAAAACAAGAAGCTTTGCAAAAGGTAGCTTTGGCTGCAAAACTCGAACAAGAAAAGATCGATATAACCGTAGCTGGCTATCAACCAACAGTAGGTACGATCCATCCATTGATGATGATCCAACAAGAATTAGAAGATCTATTTGTAGGGATGGGCTATAGCGTAGCTGAAGGTCCAGAAATGGAATTGGATCTATATAACTTTGAAAGAGCTAATTTACCTAAGGATCATCCAGCTCGTGATATGCAAGATACGTTCTATATCACTCCAAATACCTTATTAAGGACCCATACTACGGCAATCCAAATGCGTGTTTTGGAACAAGCCAAAGGCCAATTGCCAATTAAGCTGATCTGCCCTGGTAAGGTATATCGTCGTGATGATGATGATGCGACCCATTCACATCAATTCATGCAAATGGAAGGCTTGGTCGTAGGAGAAAATATCACCTTGACCGATCTAAAAGGAACCTTAAGATTCTTTGCAAAAAAAATGTTTGGGGAAGATCGTGAGATTCGTTTTAGACCAAGTTACTTCCCATTTACAGAACCTAGCGTAGAAGTAGATGTAACTTGTCACATGTGTAATGGTAAAGGATGTAATGTTTGTAAGCAAACAGGTTGGATCGAGATCCTAGGAGCAGGGATGGTTCATCCTAATGTTTTAGAAATGTCTGGTTTCGATAGTAGCAAATGTAGTGGTTTTGCCTTTGGAATCGGCTTGGAAAGAGTTGCGATGTTAAAATATGGCATTGATGATATTCGTAATTTCTATACCAATGATGTAAGGTTCTTAAAGAACTTTAATCGTTTTGATTAGGAGGTAAAGACATGAAAATTAGTTATAACTGGTTAAAAAAATATGTTGATCTAAGCGATGTAACTCCCCAAGAATTAGCGAATAAGCTAACAACGGCGGGGATCGAAATCGAAGGAGTAGAAACCTTTGTTCAAGGAACAAATTTGGTCATTGCCAAAGTAGAAGAATGTGAAGATCATCCTGATAGCGATCATTTACATGTTACCAAAGTCAATGATGGTCAAAATACCTATCAAGTCGTATGTGGCGCTCCTAATGTCAAAAAAGGCATCAAGGTCATCCTAGCACGTGATGGAGCAAAGCTGCCAGGAGGAACCATTTGTAAAAGCAAGGTGCGTGGCGTAGAATCAAACGGTATGATCTGTGCTTTGTTTGAATTAGGTGTTGATAAAAAATATCTAAGAGAAGATCAAATCGAAGGGATTGAAATCCTAGGTGATGATGCGATCGTTGGAGAAGATCCAATCAAATATCTAGGCTTGGTTGATGTTGTTTTAGATGCATCTTTGACACCAAATCGTGCCGATCTATTAAGCATGTGGGC
>JALEMK010000021.1 GCA_022768265.1 Erysipelotrichaceae bacterium | reverse complement strand
GTACAAGATCTACAGGTGTTATGAGAACTCAATACACAGTTGAATGGGTTGAAAAAGCTGTTCACGGTATGCTTCCTCATACTCGTTTAGGTAACGTAATGCGTACACATTTATTTGTTTACACTGGTAGTGAACATCCACATGCAGCTCAAAAACCAGTTGAGTTGAAAATTAAAGGTTAGAAAGGTAGAGCAATATGGCAGGTAAAAAGAAAACAAATGTAACTTACGTCGGAACAGGTCGTCGTAAATCTTCAGTTGCTCGTGTCTTTATGACTACAGGAACTGGTGTAATTACTGTAAACGGTAAGAGCTTAGAAGAATATCTTCCATTAGCAACATTGCGT
Organism: Erysipelotrichaceae bacterium; assembly: GCA_022768265.1. GTDB lineage: Bacteria > Bacillota_I > Bacilli_A > Erysipelotrichales > Erysipelotrichaceae > JALEVB01. Next base: position 12,986 of record JALEMK010000021.1, on the reverse strand, counting down.
ATGGAAGTTATGGCACCACTTGAATTAACTGAAACTGCAAGCCAATTTGATATCAAGATCAATGTTTGCGGTGGTGGTACAACTGGTCAAGCAGGTGCAATGAGACATGGTATTTCTCGTGCTTTATTAGAAGCAAGTGCTGACTATCGTCCAGCATTAAAAGCAGCAGGATTCTTAACAAGAGATTCTCGTGCTAAAGAACGTAAGAAATACGGTTTAAAAGGTGCAAGAAGAGCTCCTCAATTCTCAAAACGTTAATCGAAAGATTCAACTATTATCGAGAAGTATCAAGGCATTCCTTTATGGGATGTCTTTTTATTTTTGATATAAGAAAAGATGATTCGTATGAATCATCTTAATTAATTATATTTAACATTTTATAAAACTCACAATCTCCAACGATTATGTAGGAAAATTGGATTCTCAATAGTAAACCCAATATTTTCATAACAATGTATTACATAGTTGTTCCATATTTTTACTTTTAAATGAACTGAGTTGTATACGGCGGATAAAATATTTCATTACTTGTTAAGTAACCATCGTGCAATATCAATTATTTTAACTCCTTCAGTGTGTGTTTGGTCATGTTTTGTTCTTGCAATAATTATTTTTGGATAAGCATCTTTTATCGAAAGTAAAGGTGTAATTTCTCTATCGAATGTTTCTTTTTTTGAAATATCATCTGAAACCTGAATATATGTCTTTTCTCCGTTTTTAATTGCAACAAAATCTATTTCCTTTTTATACAGTTGCCCTACATATATTTCATATCCTCTTCGCAATAATTCTATTGCTACAATGTTTTCGTATAAATGTCCGTAATCTGTATCTTTTGAACCAATAAGTGCATATCTAAACGATGTATCGGCAAGATAATACTTCATTTCTGATTCTAAGTATTTCTTACCTTTAATATCATATCTTCTTATAGGATAAAAAAGATAGCATCTACACAAGTAATCTAAATAAGTACCTACCGTTTTATCATTTGTTTTGTAAGTGCTGTTAGTTAACTTGTTTGCAATATTTCTAATTGAAGCTCTTTCTCCAACTGTATAAGATAAATAGTCTACAATTTTATTAAGCAACACCTCGTCTTTAATGTTGTATTTTTCAATGATATCTTTAACTACTGTGCTTCTTACAATCTCTAATTGATATTTTCTTTTATCTTCAATGGATCTATAAAGATAAGAACCTGCCATACCGCCTTCGTTTACGAAACGATCAAAGCTATCATCTATATTTTTATCTGGATAATATAAAAGATACTCATTAAAAGAAAACGGATAAAGACTAATTTCAAATACTCTTCCTCTAAATAAAGTCGCTAAATCACTTGATAATAGAAAAGCATTAGAACCAGTTAAGTAAATATCAAAGCGTTCTTCTTCGTGCAAGCTGTTAATCGTTTCTTCAAAACCGTTGCACATTTGAATTTCATCTATAAGTAAATAATTATTTTTATTACATTGATATTGAGAATCTATATACTCATATAATGCGTTTTCATTACGTAGTTTTTCAAATTTTTTTAAATGTAGTGGAATGCGGATGATATTATTGCTATCTTCAACTAATTTTTCAGAAAATGCATCTAATAGTTTTGATTTGCCACATCTTCTTATTCCGGTGATTACCTTAATATCAGGTATATCTTTAACATTTATTAATTTATTTAGATAAAATTCGCGTTCTATTAATTTCATGATATCACCTCCTAAAACAATGATATCATTTCGCAAAAATGAATTCAATTCAAAAATGCGAAACAAAATATTGGCGTTAAATACAAGTTAATTCAATTAGCTTCGTAAAGTAACAAAAAAATTATGTTCAAAATATGCGATAAATAAAGTATACTTTATAGCACATATTCTCATTTAATTAACAAAACGTTAATTTATTCGTTTATTCAGAGAAATGCAAAGAAACTCAAATCAACAAAAGTCGCTATTTATCGGCTTTTACTCGATTTGAGTTTTTTTTGTATATTTGTAAATTAAAAACGGTATGCAACAATATTCTCACCTCAAATTCTCATATATGCAGCAAACTATCATATATCAATCCAATTCTTGTCCTGCTCTTGGGACTTCGAGGCTCAACCGAAATGGTTTGTATTTATCCATCTGTATATCGCCTTATTTATTCAACAGAAAGCAAGACAATTTCAAGGAAAAACATGCTCACTTCGTTCTTGATATTGTCTTTTGAGCTTTCTGTTTTATTTTTCTTGGCGATATACGAAATGGATAAAAAATAGAACCATTAAGTATAATTTTATGTAAAAATAGCTATAATAAGAGTATATATAAATATATATAAATAAATCGATAAATTTATTGACATTTCTAACGATAAAGCATATATTATAAGTGAAGAGGTGAATGTTATGAACGTAGTTAGAACTATTTTAGAAAGTACTGTTCCAATTTCACAATTTAATCGTGGTTTAGCTGGTAAGATTTTTGATGAAGTCAAAAAATATGGAGCTAAAATTGTCATGAAAAATAATGAACCTGAGTGTGTTCTTCTATCACCAGAAGATTATATTGCTTTAATCGATCTGGTTAATGATGCAAAACTTCTACTTTTAGCTAATGAAAGAATGGAAAAATATGATGCAAACGAACTTGTATCACATGAAGATGTTATGAAAAGATATGGAGTTACAGCTTCTGATTTAGAAGATTGTGATGAAATTGAGTTTGAATAATGTGGGATGTTAAATATTTACCAGAGGCACTTGATGATTTAGATGAACTTGATGGAAGTCAAAGAAAATTAGTATTAAAGTCAATTGAGAAAGTAAGAAAGAATCCATTATCACAACAAGAGGGTGCTTATGGGAAGTTACTTGGAAAAAGAGGAAATACTGATTTAACTGGATTCTTGAAAATCAAATTAAGAGTATCGGGATTAAGATTGGTATATAAAGTTATTAAGCAAGAAGATAGAATGTTGATTGTTGTGATTGGAGCTAGAGAAGACGAAGAAGTCTATTCTATAGCAGAAAAGCGCATCAAGAAGAATGATTTATAATCTAAGTGTATTAGACTGGAATTAAGAGGAAATTTATTTGAGTTTCCTCTTTTATTATACTTTTTAGGATAATCTTAACCTAATCAAAAAGAACCACATCATAGACAGCTTGGGTGCGGACAAAAAGTTGGACCAGATATGATGTAATGGAGGAGAATATATGTCATATCCAAAAACAAGAAAAACAACAAGCATTTTCCCTTTACGATCAAACTGGTTCAATAGCTAAGGTCATCAATAAACTTGGTTATCCAACCTGACAAAATATGTATACATGGATCAAAAACAGAAATATTGAAAAAAAGAATCTGTTGATCATTCAGATACACCTGATCATAGAAGGCATCCTTCTTTAGATTTAAAATTATCAATCATTCATCGTTGCTTTGAAGAAGGAGAAGATATAAAATCAGTATCAGAAGAAACAGGTTATTCAAGAACTAGTATCTATCTCTGGAGAAGAAAATATGTTGTTGGAGGTGTGGCTGCATTGACAAGTGAATAAAAATTAGATGATTTAAAGAAAGCGATGGTAGAATATATTGATTAGTATAATAACCAAAGAATTATAGTAAAATTAAAAGGACTAACTCCTGTCCAATACAGGAATCAATCCTTAATAACTGCTTAAATATTAATTTAATTAAGTGTCCAACAAATTGGGTTCACTTCAAAGTTTGGATCCTTCTTTTTTATATAGAACTGTATAAAGCATAAAACTTTTTACTAGCGTATATTAGTTAGAAGTTTTATGCTTAACTTCTTGCTAGCGTGTGCTATAATAAAGTTGTGAGGTGATATTGAATCTATGGTGAATTATAGAATAGATGAGGATGTTAAATTAATTAGAGAGATACTTAATTTATCTCAAAAACAATTTGCTGAAAAAATAGATGTTGATGTGATTACGGTAGCAAGATGGGAAACTGGCAAAATGGATACAAATGAAAATAATATCGAAAAAATCTATACTTTTGCATTAAATAATAATATCTTTATAAATGAGATTAAAGCACAACTTTATTATGAAGATTTAGCAAATGAGAATAAATTAGTATTATACCATGGTGCCAAGAACATTATAGAGGGTAATATTGATATTGAGCATTCAAAAAACAATAATGATTTTGGTAAAGGATTTTACTGTGGTGAAAGTTTTGAGCAGTCATCATTATTTGTAAATGGATTTGATACATCTAGCGTTTATATATTAAGTTTTAATCCACAAAACCTTTCTAGCATTGAATATAAAGTCAATCAAGAATGGATGTTGACAATTGCATATTTTAGAGGAAGGCTAAGTGGCTATGAAGATCATCCGATTATCAAAAAGTTAATTAACAAATTAAAAGACATAGATTATTTAGTAGCACCAATTACTGATAACAGGATGTTTAGAATTATAGATAGTTTTATTGAAGGTGAAATTACTGATGAACAATGTATACATTGTTTGGCAGCTACTAATTTAGGATTTCAATATGTTTTTAAAACAGAGAGAGCGTTGAGTCAGGTAAAAATTGTTGAAAGATGCTATTTATGTAGTAAAGAAAAAGAAAAGTATCAAAGCAAAAGATTAGAGGATAGTAAAGTTGGAGATACTAAAATTAAAATGGCTCGAAGACAGTATAGGGGGCGAGGTCAATATATTGACGATATATTATGAAAAGAGAAATGGATCAATTAGGATTGTTACTATGTGATATACAAGGCAAAATTTTTGAACAATCTGTTACTAGAGAAGAATGTAGTTCAAATATATTTATCCGCCGATTTATGAATTCTAAATTTGTTTCTAGAATGGATAATTTAACATTTATAAACGAAAGCATGACAATTGAAGAAATTTTTGAAGAACTTGATATAGAATATGGTAAAACCAGTTATGGAAAAATAAAGTTTTCAATTAATGAGATGTATTGGATAGGGTATATTTATAGATATCTATCATATGTTTATCAAATTGATAGTAAAAATGCTTATAAGATTATAAAAGGTACAGAGCTTAGGCATTTATTCTTTGCATATCATTCCCTAGACCCAATGAATGCAATAGATAGGATCTTAGAAGCAAAATCATTAGTATTAGATAAAGATAGTGACCAATTGACTAAAGAGGGGGTAAAAATACTCAGAAGAATAAAAAGATTGAAGAATTAAGTGTTGTATAAATTATTTTGATAACCGTTTAAGTTGTTCTGAAAAGTTTTGGGAATGTAACAAGTAAGTGACAAAAAGACTTTAAAAGTCTTATTATATAAGGTTTTGGAGCTCTCAAAACGTTAATCGAAAGATTCAACAATTATCGAGAAGTATCAGGTAACCAAATTCTTTAGGGGGGTTATCCGAACTCTTAGGGGTCAACTTTAGGGGTCAAAAACGGGGGACAACAAATTCTCCGAAAACAACAGGGGTTGATTTCAGGGGACAAACAAAATAGAAAAAAGCTTCTGACGCAGTTGAAATTCAACTAATAACAGAAGCTTTTTTTAATGTTGAAAGATAATACCATCTATCAATCATTGTTCTTCTTGGATGGTCAGCGTTTTTTTCCAACCTTATGAATTTTACTATTAGATAATGGTACAACATTTATAGGTGCATCATTACGAATAGCCCATAATATCCTATTCCTAGCAAATTCAAAATTGCTTATTCCGGGTGATTGTCTACGCAAAGCAGTTGGAATATTGTTGAACGATTCATAAAGATCCATTAGATAACGTATCGCCATGAAGTTGTCATCAAGTTTTAGAAATTCGTTTTCCCATTCATAAGTATCCATGAACTTTCCAAGTTTATGGTTATAACGATGTTCATGGTATGTCCGGTTGACTGGGTTCACTTCAAGATTATCTTGGATCTTTTTTTGTTAATGATATTTTATACCGTCTAAATAAAAAAATAAAATATAAAGCATTTATGAATATTTTTTGAAAACCGTACATAATTTATCTATAAGTTAAAACATATTTGTTTATACTTATAGATAATAATTGATTTTATAAGGCAAAAAGTTTATTATATCTATAAGTACAAACGTTATTGATCGTAGATGGAGATAGAATATGATTAGTCGAGATTTTTATTTAGAAGAAATTAAATCTAGTATGTGGGATGGACAAGTAAAAGTGATAACAGGTCTTAGAAGATGTGGAAAATCAGTTCTTTTATTTGAATTATTTAAAGATTATCTTATATCAACAGGAGTATCAGACGAAAATATTATTACTATTTCATTGGATCAAAGAAAATATTATAAATATCGTAATCCTATTCTTTTGTGCGATTATGTTGAATCAATCATAACAGATGATGCCAGTAAGTATTATGTGTTTATTGATGAAATTCAAATGAGCATGAAAACTGTTGACAAAGAAAATGGCGATATTGAAGTAACTGTTTATGATATGCTAAATGAATTGAAATCATATAAAAATCTAGATGTGTATGTAACAGGTTCAAATTCTAGAATGTTAGCAACTGATATCTTAACTGAATTTAGAGGGCGATCAACTCAAATTCATGTTTATCCTCTATCTTTTGAAGAATATTACTCATATAGAGGTGGAGATGAAAGAAAATGTTTAGAAGAATATATGCTTTATGGAGGAATGCCAAGGTTAACGCAATTAAAAGATGATAACGCTAAGAAAAAATATTTGTTATCACTTTATGAAGAAGTTTATATTAAAGATATTAAGGAAAGAAATGGTATAGAAAGAGAAGATATATTAGAAGAAATCCTTGATTACTTATCTTCACAAATCTCATCTTTAACAAATCCTACAAAAGTTGCAAATGCAATTTCTAATGAGAAGAAAGAAAAAATAGATAATATTCTTGTTAGTCATTATATCAAGCATTCTGTTAATGCTTTTTTGATTTTAATAGCAAAAAGATATGATATAAAAGGAAAATCATATTTTAAATATCCGAATAAATATTATTTTACAGATGTTGGACTTAGAAATGCTAGACTTAATTTTAGACAATTTGATCCTGGCCATTTAATGGAAAATATCATATATATTGAGTTGATCAGAAGAGGTTACGCAGTTGATGTAGGAGTTGTATATGATCGGGCAAATGGGACTACAGCTGTAAAAGAAGTAGACTTTGTGGTAAATGATGGTGATAAAAGAATATATATTCAATCAGCATTAAGAATGGATGAAGAAAAAATAAATTCTGAATTGAATTCATTGAAACTAACGAATGACTTCTTTAAAAAAATTATCATTAGAAATGATATATCTCATAATTATTATGATAATCATGGAATTTATCATTGCAGTTTAATTGACTTCTTGCTAAACAGAGTTGAGATCTTTTAAAACTCCTACAAAAAGCTATTCTTATTAAAGAATAGTAATATGTTGTAATAAAATGTTTTGGCAATGCAACACATATGAAACAGAACCACTCTAAAATCCTTATTTTATTGTATTTAGGAGTTCTCAAAACGTTAATCAATTTTATCGTCAAGAGATTACGAAGATCACTCATTTATTTGGGTGGTCTTTTTTCTTATGTTTTAATATATTTTTATAAGGGTAAAATATGGGATGCTTATAAAGCATTGACAACTATCTTTGTCACGGAATATAATCTTTATGACAAAGATAATTGTTATAAAGTTAACTTTATTTGTCAATATCGGAGGTACTATGGAACTATGTAATCGTGTGAAAGAATTTAGAGCTCGCCTTGATATCAATCAACAAGAGCTAGGAAAAATGGTCAATGTTTCACGACAAACGATCAGTTTGATCGAAAGGGGCGACTATAACCCATCGATTTCGCTAGCTTTAAAGATTGCTAAAGTATTTAATGTATCATGTGACGAGCTATTTTATCTTAAGGAGGAAAATGAAGATGAAAAATAAAACTAAATATGTATTGTTCTATGTTACATGTATGATGATAGGGGTTGCTTTATACTTTTTAGCTTCTTTTATATCAATGCTAAACATCCAAATCGATCTATCATTTGTTGATGGTATAATGGCTATTTTTTCAATAATTTTTTCATCTGTTGCGTCATTTGTTGGAGTAGTAATGTACCATAAAGCAAGTAAAATCATAACTAATGGTATTGATGATGAAGATGATTTTAATAAAGCTAATCAATTAACCTCAATTGCGAATGCTATGTTGCAATTATCAATGCCGATGATCATTATGGGCATTGCTTTGGTCACAAAATTTGAGGGTGATATTCCGCTGTCGTCTATCATTTTAAGTGGATGGTTATTGTTAGTATTGATCGCCTCGATCGTCTATCTTAAAAAAGTATTTGCTATCATTTCAAAAATATATCCTGAAAAAGGCTTATCATCTGATGATATTTATTTCGAGAATAAATGGTTTGGTTCATGTGATGAATCCGAACGGTTAATGATATATAAAGCTAGTAATCAAAGCTTTAAATTCATGAATATAGCTTATTGCGTTACCATATTGGTTTGTATGCTACTTGTTAAAATACATATCATGCCTAGTATTTTAGTGATATTGATTTCTATACTTTGGGCATTGCAAATAGCTAGCTACTTTTATAACGCTTATATGCTAGAGCATCATCCACGCAAGATAAAGGTGTAAAATGTCAATTTTCTTTACTTAGCTGTAGATACTATGGTGAGGAATATAGCTTTTATGTGCGATTCGAGCTTAATGATATAACGAAAAAAAGGATCTTAGATCCTTTTTTTGTGCATTTAAGGTGTTTAAAGAAAGTGCAGCTTTGATAGGTTGTTTTAAATTAAAAAGTTATGTTTCGTGGTTAGAAAAAATATCATTATTAGCAATTAGCTTGGCATATCTAAGTGCTTCTTTTAGGTATGCAATAAAAATTTAATGATGCAAGAATAAAGCGTTAAATTTAAGTTATCATCTAGTGATAGAAAAGACTAATCGACATATATGATTTTGATCGATAGTATAAGGTGATAAAAATTGGACAAATTGAACTAAATGTCCTAAATAAGAACAAATCTGTCATTATGTCGAATGCAAATAATTTAAACAATTGCTATGATGTTATCACTGCAAAGGAGAAAGACCATATGGATGCTAATAACTCGCAAGAATTACAAAAATATCTCTTAGAACACCAAGATAATCTAGTGACGCACATTATTCAATTTAATCAGCTGATGAGAAAATATGAGGCTGCAATCAAAGAAATAACAACGAAGTTAGAGATATTGAAAAGTGATTTTTTAACTAATAATAATCGTAAAAGTATTGAAACCATCCAATCGCGGATCAAAAAGCCTTATAGCATTTTGCATAAATTAAATAAAAAACATGTCGATATCAATTTGGAAACGATACAAACCCAGTTAAATGATGTGGCAGGGATTAGGGTAATATGTCCATTTATTGATGATATATATTTAGTTGCGGAAAAATTAGCCAAACAAGATGATATTACGGTTATTCAAGTGAAAGATTATATCAATGCTCCCAAAGAAAATGGTTATCGTAGTTATCATATGATCGTTGAAGTTCCTGTATTCTTTTTGAATAAAAAAGAACCGATGCGTGTAGAAATACAGCTTAGAACAGTAGCAATGGACTTTTGGGCCAGCTTAGAGCATGAAATCAAATATAAGAAAAAGATCAAGGATGAAGAATATTTGCAAAACGAACTTAAACAATGTGCAGATAGCATCGCTCAAGCTGATCAAAAAATGTTAGAGTTGCGAAAATATGTGCACGGTTCTTAGCAATTGATTATTTGTTAGTAGCAATGATGGTGTTGAAAATATCACCAGAGAGCAAATCTTCTAGTATTTGGATCGCTGCTTGAGGGTCAGTTTGCATGCCGTTTTTAGCCCAATTGGCTATCACACCGGTTAAACCAAAAGCATAGAAGTTGGCAATTATTTGTATTTGGTTTGAATCTAAGATCTTGTCGGCATGCGCATTGATTAATAAGTCTTTGACCAGATTTACATAAAAATCCATTAGGCATTCTGTAAAGCTATTTTGTCCTTGAAGATTTAAGACCTTAATATAAAAAGCTTTATTATCTTGAAGATAATGACATAAAGATAATAAGGATGCGCTCCAGTTATCGATTGCGTGATTTTCACCTATGATCGGGGTAATTTCAGAATAAAAGATCCAGTTTATGACATCGTACTTATCTTTAAAGTGATAATAAAAGGTATTGCGTGCAATCTCACAATAATTAATGATATCTTTGACGGTTATTTTTTCGATGTCCATGGTTTGTACTAGGTGTTTGGTTCCTTGAGCGATCATTTGTTTGGTAAAACTAGAACTAGACATTATTTAAGTCTCCTTTTGTTTCCTATTATAGCATCTAGAATGAAGGTTGCAAGTAAGGAAAAAGATATTTATTTTTAGAAAGAAGTTGATTAAATGACAAAATTTGGTGAATTTGTGGTTAGTCCTAAATTTGTGCCCCTATTTTTTCTACTATTATTTTTGATGATATATTTAAATTACTATTGCTTTGCTTTAATTTGTGCCATGTTTGGTTGGAAGCTATCGTGGTTGATGATAGCGATAATGGCAATTATTCCTATGCTATATGTTATGTTGGCAAAGCAAAAAAGCTATGGAAAAGTTAGGAAAGTGTTTGGCAAGATATTTGGTTACTATTTTTCTTTGTTTATTTGTTTTAGTATTTGCTTTGCGGCATGGTTTTTGATCAGAATGATAGTAAATATCTTATTTTTAGATACCATGTATGATGAAGGGCTGATTGTGGCAGGGATAGCTGCACTTATTTTATATGGCTTTGGTTTTATGAAAACCAAACAAATTAAGAAAGTACTGTACGAGGTAGCTATACCGGGCAGTGTTAATAATTATCGTATAGCCTTGCTTAGTGATCTGCATCTTGGTCAATTTGTGAAAGTAGAACATCTTTATAAGTTAGTTGATATGATCAATGCTAATCACGTAGATCTTGTGGTGATTGCTGGCGATATCTTTAATGATGGCTTCGTGGAAGAATGTGATGATTTAGCTGATGTCTGTGCTGCTTTTCGAAAGATCAAAGCAAATGATGGCATAGTTGCTGTTGGTGGCAATCATGATCCTAACAGTGATGAGATCAGCTTTAGAAATTTTCTTTCACAAGCAGGAATAACTTTATTAAGTGATGATAGTGTAATGATCAAACAAATGAGGTTTATTGGGCGTAAAGCATATACAACTAGACGAGTTGATCAGCGTAAATGCTTGCATGATCTCATGATGCCAAGTGGAGCCAAAGTCAATATCATCATCGATCATGATCCGATTGGGATCGATGAAGCTATTCAGGCGCAAGCTGAGCTCATTTTGTGTGGGCATACGCATAGAGGACAATTTTTCCCTATGAACATAATCGTTGGTCATGCATATAAAAAGGGACATTTTTGGGGCAAGCATAAGTTATCTAATACATGGGCCATCGTATCAGCAGGAGCAGGGTTTTTTCAATTACCAATGAGGATTGGTAGTGAAAACGAATGTATCTTCATTGATTTAAAAGATCAGGCCTGATAAAAATAGGAAAGAAATAGATTATGAAAAATGAATTATTAACGATTGGACCGATTACGATTTATATGTGTGCTCTAATGATTGCTTTGCGGTTGGAACAGCTTGTTATATGGTCATCTTTTTAGCTAAGAAATGAGGTTTAGATCAGGAAATCATCGATAAATTATTTTGGATTTGCGTGTTGGCAGGTTATATTGGAGCCAAAGGATGATATTGGTTAACGATCATTGATGAAATATGGTTAGAGCCTAAACTATTGTGGGAAACGATCACAAGTGGCTGAGTAGTTTATGGGGCGTGATTGCGGGAATACTGGCAGATATCTTGTATGTGCGCCCAATGGCGAAGCTTTATTTCCTACTTAGATCATCTCTAGTTTGTTTGATTTAGCATTATTTATCATCTTACTTATCGTATATAAGTTACAAAAGGATGATGGTATTGCTACTTCGATATATTTGCTAGTTTATAGTGTGGAGCGCTTTATTATTGAGTTTTATCGCGGTGATAGCGTTAGAGGATTTATTGGTGTATTATCAACCTCTCAGTTTATTGCGATCTTTATGTTTGTGATAGGTGGCTATCTGCTTTATAAAAAGCTTATACATAACGCTAAGATCAAAAATTGTTAAAACAAAAAGGAGAAAATATGGATAAAATCATAGTTATAACTGATAGTAATAGTGGAATCAGCCCAGCAGTTGCCAGTAATATGGGAATTGGGGTAATCGCGATGCCTTTTGTCATCGACGGCGAAACATATTATGAAAAAGAAGATATTAGTGATGAAAAGTTTTATGAAGCATTAGAGAAAAAGTTAAAGATTTCCACATCTCAACCTGCAGTTGGCAGTTTATATGCTTGTTGGCAAAAGTATTTAGAGCATTATGATCAGCTCATTTATATCCCTATGTCCAGTGCGTTAAGCAATTCGTATGAAACTGCTGTGATGTTGGCATCTCAGCCAGAATTTATGGATAAAGTATATGTTGTAGATAATCGCAGGATTTCCTTGACCCAAACAGAAAGTGTAAAGGATGCTTTATATCTGATAAAAAAAGGTTATCATGCCAAAACGATCAAAGAAATATTAGATAGCGATGCAAAACAAAGTGTTATTTATTTGATGGTCAATGATCTAGACTATCTAAAAAGAGGGGGAAGGATCTCAAAGACGGCTTCAATAGTGGGAACAACCCTAAATATCAAACCTATCTTGAGCATTAAAGGTGAAAAGCTAGAATTCTATGGCAGGGCCCATGGTATGAAGCAAGCGATAAAAAAGATGGAAGATGCTTTGGAAAATGATATGCGGACAACCTTTGCAGTCTTAAAGAAGACAGGAAATTTAAAAGTAGGTTTAGCCTATACCAAAGCTGATGAAAAGCTAATTGCAACGGTCAAAG
>JALEMK010000134.1 GCA_022768265.1 Erysipelotrichaceae bacterium | reverse complement strand
GTTTGATCCGATGGATCTCATACTTTTTGATACCTTCTTTTTTAAAGCGTTTTTCTAATAGAACAGCTGTTAAAGGCGCGGTATAAATCGGAGCTTTTATCACCTTCATCAAGCTAGGTAATGCCGCCATGACATCATCATGTCCATGGGTAATGAAGATCCCTTTGATCCTTTTTTCATTTTCTTTTAAATATGTAAAATCAGGGATGATCATTTCTACTCCTAGCTGATCACCTTGAGGATATTTTAATCCACATTCTAAGATAAATATACCATCGTCGATTTCCACGACGAACATATTTTTACCATCTTCATCCAGACCACCTAATGCGAAGATTCGAATCTTACTCATTTTCTTCCTCCTTTGCTATACCATTTAACGAATAACTTTTCACTTCTGTAATATAGACATCAACGATCGTACCGATCTTGATATCTTTGCCAGTAAAATTAACCAGCTTATTTTCTTCACTATAGCCACTATATACATCTTTATTCTTTTTGCTTAAGCCATCGACCAATACCTTTAAAGTTTTATGTAGATACTTTTGATTGTTCAAATTAGAATAATGCGTGATCTTTTCATTTAAAGTCTGCAAACGTTGGGCTTTTTCCGCTTCTGATACCGTATCAGGCATATTAGCAGCTGGTGTAGACTCTCTAGCACTATAGATAAAAGTATATGCTAGATCATATTGACAATAATCAACCAATTTTAAGGTATCTAAGAATTGTTCATGCGTTTCATTAGGAAAACCGACGATGATATCTGTACTAAAAGTAATGGTTGGGATTTCTTTTTTCAACAAATCAAATAAATGTTTATAGTGTTCAACCGTATATCCTCTACCCATGATCTTTAAGATATCATTGTTACCGCTTTGTACTGGTAAATGCAAGCTAGGCATGATATTAGGATATTTTTTCATGACATAAACCATATTTTCACTAAAATCTCTTGGATGGCTAGTACTGAAGCGAATACGTGGAATACCGATCTTGGCAACTTCTTCCAACAATTTCGCAAAGCCATCTTCCATTTTTAAATCTTTACCATAGGCATTGACATTTTGTCCTAATAAACATATTTCTTGATAGCCTTGAGCTTTTAATTCTTGAACTTCAGCCAAGATATCCTCCATCAAACGTGAACGTTGCTTACCACGAGTATAAGGTACGATACAATAAGTACAGAATTTATCACATCCATACATGATATTAACCCATGCTTTATGCTTACCAAAACGAGAAACTGGTAAATTTTCTACCACTTCCCCTTCTTTAGAATACACTTCTACCGTTGTTTCTTTTGCCATCATGGCATTATATAAAAGATATGGTAAACGATGAATATTATGGGTTCCAAAAATAAGATCTACCTGTGGATATTTAGCTAACAAGGTATTAACGACACTTTCTTCTTGCGCCATGCACCCACTCACCGCAAATATTAGATCAGGATTATGACGTTTTAATTTTTTCAACATGCCAATTTCACCAAAAACCTTATCTTCAGCATTTTTCCTAATTGCACATGTATTAAAAAATAAGACATCAGCCTCTTCTTCTTTTTCTACGCGTTCAAATGACATAGCTTCTAAGATTCCAGCAATTGTTTCAGAATCACGTTCATTTGCTTGGCAACCATAAGTACGTAAAAAATATTTACGATTGACCCCTAGATCTTTAACTTGTGGTGGCAAATCAAAAATTTCTCTGGTAATTACCGTTTGATCCTTGGTACGGATCTTGGCCTTTTTTAAATCAGGCAATATATTATTAAATTTTTCCATTAATTTATTATCTCCATCTTTGCCTAATAATTATAGCGAATTATAAAAAAAAAACCAAGTTTTTCACTTGGTTTATTGAGAAATTGCAGATACTGGGCAAGTTCCAACGCAAGCACCACAATCGATGCAAGTGCCTTCTTCACACTCAGCTTTTCCGTCTGCATTTAATGTGATAGCTCCTGTAGGACAAACTCCTGTGCAAGCTCCACATCCGATACAAGTATCTTGATCAACTTTTACTGCCATAATTTAGCGCCTCCTTTATGGTCGAATTTATTATATCGTGTTTTAACTTATTAAACAACACCTATTTTTCACATATTATTGTTTAGCATTTAGCCATGTTAAGGTATCATGATAAACTTTAGAAGCATCATGATCGTTTAACACCTCATGACGACTATTCTCATAGGTGATTGCTTGGATATTTTTGTAACCTGCTTTTTTAAGCGTAGCGATGCTGTCTTCTAGCCCTTTTTGATAGCCGGTACAAGGATCATGTTTTCCTGCGACAAACAAGATCGGTAACGCTGGATTATAATGTTGATAATGTTTGTGATCATGCATATCGATCATTCCCGTGATCAGATCATGATAACCTTGATTGGTAAATGTTTGATTGCAATAAGGATCCGCAAGATAACGATCGATATTATCGCGATCAAAACTGATCCAATCAGCTTCACTTTTTGCATCTTTGATCTCATCATTAAAACGACCTTCCACCAATTTCTTCAAGTGTTTGCTCGTATTTTTCGCTCCTTGGGTATTGACGATGATCTTAATTGCCGCAAGTCCTGCTTTCGCTAACTTTTGATAACAAGGTGCTCCGCTCAAGATCAAACCATCGATTTTCTCATCATGGCGTTTGATATAACTGCGAGCTACGATCGAACCCATGCTATGAGCAAAGATGAAATGAGGAACATTTGGAAATTGAGCATAAAGCTCATCAACCATGCCATCAGCCACTTCCACCAAATGGCTCCAGCCATTCATGCCAAAATAACCAAAGACATCATCGATCGATTCACCATGACCAACTTGATCATAAGTGATAACGCCATAACCTGCTAAAGCCAAAAAGCGTGCATAATCGTCATAACGCTTACGATGCTCACACATACCATGAATGATCAAAACAGCCCCTTTTATTTCAGTTTTAGGGCGATATACTGTACTTTTAATTTTTCTTTTCATATCATTACTACCTTTTTTCATATTATCGCACTTTAAGCAAGAACAAACAACCACATTGTTAAAAATATTTTATTTTTACTCTTAGGTATGAATATGTTATCATGTAAACATGAAAATTTGTGGAATCATAACAGAATACAATCCATTGCATAATGGACATATCCATCATATCAAGATGGCCAAAGAATTAACCAATTGCGACGTATTGATTGCCGTAATGTCCGGCAATTTTACCCAACGAGGCGAAATGGCAATCGTTGACAAACATCAAAGAGCCATGGCAGCGATCAAGCACGGGGTTGATATCGTTCTAGAGCTACCCTATGCTTATGCGACCCAAAGTGCCAATATTTTTGCAAAAGGGGCAATCGATATCCTAAAACTGGCTAAGATCGACTATCTATGTTTTGGTTCAGAAACCAACAACCTCGCTGAATTACAAGAAATTGCCGCTACCAATATCAATGTAAATAATTTAAAAGAATTATTAAAAGATGGTAATTCCTTTCCCAAAGCTTATGGCTTATTGGCCAATTGCATGGGACCCAATGATATCTTAGGTGTTGCCTATTTGAAGCAGCTAACCAATAGTAAGATCATCCCCGTGACCATTCAAAGAACAACTAGCTATCATGAAGAAAAACTAGCGAAGATCACTAGCGCCAAAGCTATTCGTCTTGCTTTAAAAAATAACGAAGATATCAGCTATGCCACCCCAATGTCGATCGATAAACAAGATATCGTCACCCTTGAGCAATTTTATCCAATGATCAAACAACGGCTTTTAACAACCGACCCTAAAGCATTAGCTAACATCTTAATGTTCAGCGAAGGTATCGAAAATCATCTAATCAAAGTAGCTAAACAATGCCATGATTATCCAAGCTTCATCGCGCAAGCAACCACTAGACGCTATACAAGCAGTCGAATAAATCGTTGTTTGATCCATATGTTAAATAATATTACCAAGCAAGATGTCCTAGCCTTGCCACCAATTGAAAATATCAAGGTACTTGCATTCAATCAACAAGGTCAAGCCTATTTAAAATCATTAAAAAAACATTGTAAGATTGCAACGACCTTTAATCAAAACGCTAGTGCTTATGCGCAGATGGAACTAAAAACAACCTACACTTATACGACTTTCTTAAATGAAAAAAAAGCTACGCAGATCATCAAGCAAGAGATCAGCGGAGCTATCAAACTATAAATACTTTTCTTCGATGTAGGCTGCTAAACCATCATGATCGTTATCTAATACCGTGATATCATCAGCCACCATTTTGGTATCTGCGCTACCATTAGCAAGACAAACGCCCCAACCGGCAACTTGTAACATTTCATTATCATTGGTCGTATCACCAAAAGATACGACTTTTTTAATATCTAGGTTGGTCATTGCACAATATCTTAACAAAGTATAACCTTTGGAAATCTTTTATGGCCAAATCCGATCAAGCCTGGCTGGGTCTTAAAGGCCTGATAATTTTCATTTGGAAGTTTCTTAACAAAAGCTTCGATCATTTCCATATCCTTAGGATCAAGCCTAAACATGATCTTGGCATTATCTTTAGCGTATAACATAGCTTCATCTTGACATACCCTTAAGGTTTTACAAGCTTTTTTTGCTGAACGACGCATTTGTTCATCTTCCATTAGACCAAGGATTTCATTACCATCATAAAGATAAGGTTTTAAATTAAATGGACGCATCAGCTCCAGGATTTCCTTGATCCAAGCTTTTTCAAGCTTATAATACTCATAATGCTTATCATTTTGTACATCATATAGCTCACAACCATTCATCCCGATGATGACATCAGCCGCAAAATCTAAGCCCCAACGCTTACTAAAAGCATAAAGTTCCTGACTAGGTCAGCCACTGGTTATCCCAAAAGCGATTTTTTTTGATGCAAACGATTTAAACAAGCTTTGGTTTTTGGCGATAAGATTCTTTGTTCATTAACCAAAGTACCATCAATATCATAAACAACTAATTCAAACTTCTTTTCCATCTTCTTCACCTAAAAAATAGTCAGAAATAATCTGACTATTTAACGTTATGATAGATTTTATTTACATCTTCACATTCATTTAGCAAGTTGATCAAACGATCCCACAATTCTTGATCTTCTGGATTATCGATCGAAACATATTCTTGAGGCAACATCGTTACTTCACAAACATCAAATTGAACATCTGGGATCAATTCATTGATGGCATCTTGCGCTTTTGCAAAATCAGCAAAGCTTGTTGTAATAGTCATCGTATCTTCTTCTACTTCAATATCAATAACTTCAACTTCTGCCATGATCAAAGCATCTAACATTTGTTCTTCATCAGTATATTTTAAAACAAATAATCCTACTTCATCATAGCTATGTGATACGCAACCAGATACACCCATCTTGGCATGAGCTTTATTGAAACAAGTTTTAACAGCACTTACGGTACGATTAACATTATTGGTCAAACAATCAATGATGATCGTGCTTTCACCTGGTCCAAAGCCTTCATAACGGCATGAATCGTAAGATTCATCAGTGCCACCTTTTGCTCTTTCAATTGCTCTTTTGATAACATCTGCTGGAACTTGGTTTGCTTTTGCTTCCGCAATCTTACGTTTCAAAGTCAAGTTCATATCTGGATCAGGAACGCCCGCTTTTGCCGCAATATACAATTCCTTTCCATAACGTGAATATAATTTTGTCTTCATTGCAGCCGTTTTAGCCATTGAGGCTGCACGGACTTCATGAGCTCTTCCCATTAATTTTACCACCCTTCATTTTTTACCTAAATATTATAGCAAACATCTTTTATTTTGTGAAAGATATTTTACTTTTTCATCTTCTCTGTCTACTTTTTCTAAGTTTTATCTTCTTAATTACTTCACAAATAACAATAAAAAGAAGCAGTTTAAACTGCCTCTTGAAGCTAAAAATTATTTTTGCATCCAGCTTTCATCACTAGGATTATCTCTAAAGTGTAATAATTTAGCCTTATCTTCTGGTTTGATGTAATTTTCTTCTACGGCAACATCTACCAAAACATCTAAATTACTGCATGAAATATTAGTTACTTTAGCTTCTGCCAAACGTTCCAAACCTTTTTTCATGCCATAAGTGAAAATGCTGGCCATACCTAATACTTCAACACCATTTTCACGTAAGACCTTAACTACTTCCAAGCTACTGCCCGCTGTGCTGATCAAATCTTCAACAACGACTACTTTGGTACCTTTTTCACATTTTCCTTCGATTTGGTTGGTACGACCATGATCTTTCGCACTAGCACGTACATAGCCCATTGGTAAATTTAATTTGGTAGCCACGATTGCCGCATGTGCGATACCAGCAGTTGCCGTGCCCATGACCATTTCACATTCAGGGAAATGAGTCTTGATGATGCTAGCCAAAGCTTCTTCTACATCTTCGCGCACTTTGACATCAGATAATGTCAAACGATTATCACAATAAATTGGTGATTTGATACCGCTTGCCCAAGTAAATGGTTGTTCAGGTCTTAAGAAAACGGCATTGATACTTAATAAATCTTTCGCAATTAATTTTTCCATTTTATTATTCCCCCACAAATTCTCTTACACAACGTTGATAAGCAGCAACTGGATCATCACTAGCAGTGATAGGACGACCAACAACGATATAACTGCTACCAATTTCCTTGGCCATCGCTGGTGTTGTAACCCGTTTTTGATCCCCTTTGCTTGCATCATCAAAGCGAATACCAGGAGTTACGGTAATGAAATCTTCATTACATACATCACGAACTAATTTTGCTTCTAATGGTGAACATACAACTCCATCTAATCCAGCTTTTTGGGTATTTAAAGCATAATGTTGGATCGTATCATTAATCGGATGATCGATCCATAATTCTTCTTGCATAACTTCTTCTGAAGTACTGGTCAATTGCGTTACCGCAATTAATTTTGTTTCCGGGTTTACTTCATCGATTGCTTTTTTAGCAGCTTTCATCATTTCGATCGTTCCAGCAGCATGAACATTGGTCATATCAACTCCTAAGGCTGCTACATTTTTCATAGCTTTATAAACCGTATTAGGAATATCATGTAGCTTAAGATCTAAGAAGATCTTATGTCCACGATCTTTGATGTCTTTAACGATCTGTGGTCCTTCGGCATAGTATAATTCCATCCCGATCTTTACAAAAGGTTTTACATCCTTAAATTGATCCAAAAAAGCTAAGGTTGCTTCTTTGCTTGAAAAATCACATGCGATAATAACGTCTTTCATCTGTGTGCCCTCCCGATTATATCTTCTAATTTTTCAATATTTAACTTGTCCATCAATGATGGCAAGGTTTCGATGATCTTTTGGCAAACATATGGATCGGTACAGTTTGCTGCCCCAACTTGGACGGCAGTAGCGCCGGCATACATCATTTCGATCACATCTTCAGCACTAGCGATACCTCCAATACCAATGATCGGAATATTAACTGCTTCATATACTTGATAGACCATTCGTAAAGCTACAGGCTTGATTGCTGGTCCACTAAAACCACCCATGATGTTATGAATGATTGGTTTACCGGTTCTAAGATCAAATCTTGCCCCTAACAATGTATTGATCATGCTGATACCATCAGCTCCTGCTGCTTCGCACGCTTTTGCGATCGCAACGATATCCGTTACATTAGGGCTTAATTTGATATACACTGGCTTGGTAGTTACTTCTTTGATTGCTTTAGTTACTTTTGCCGCCATTTCTGGATCTGTCCCAAAGCTCATTCCGCCATGTTTGACATTTGGACAACTGATATTAACTTCGATGATCCCAACGATATCTTGCTTATCCATTTCCTTAGCACAAGCAACATACTCTTCGATCGAAAAGCCAGAAATATTCGCTACGACCTTCTTATGGAATACTTGTTGTAATTTAGGGAATTCCTCACTGATGACTTTATCTAGGCCTGGATTTTGTAAACCTACGGCATTGATCATTCCCATTTCACATTCTGCGATACGAGGGGTAGGGTTTCCAAAACGCGGTTGTAGTGTCGTTCCTTTGGTAGCAATGCTTCCTAAGATATTGATATCATAGAATTCACAAAATTCATAACCAAAACCATAAGTACCACTGGCAGGAATTACGGGATTATCTAATTCCCAGCCTGATAAATTTACCGCTAATCTTTTGTCCATAATAGTTCCTCGCTTCTTAATACCGGACCCTCTTTACAGATTCGTTTATAACCATTTTTCGTTTCGATCGAACATCCCATACAAGCTCCAAAGCCACAACCCATACGTTCTTCTAAGGATATTTGACCATCACAATTACTAGTTTTATAGATAGCTTTTAACATTCCTAAAGGACCACAAGTTAGATATGGCATATCACATAGCCCATTTTTGATCATCACATCACTAACAAAACCCTTTAAGCCTAAACTACCATCATTGGTTGAAACATATAGCTTATCCGTTAATTCATGGAATTTATCAAAGTAGAATTCATCTGCCTTGCTTTGATAACCTAAGATCACCGTTGGTTTATAGCCTAATTTAACTAACTGCTTACAAGCACCATAAATTGGAGGAATACCTACTCCGCCGCCAATCAATAATAGGTGCTTATCATCCAAGCTAAAGCCATTTCCTAAGCCTACCAGTGCTTCGATCTGATCTTTTGCTTGCAAGCTCGCTAACCAACTAGTGCCTTCACCCACTACTTTATAAATGATCGTCAAGCTATCCTTGCTCCAATCACAAATAGATATTGGGCGACGCAAAAATTTATTGCTGACCTTGATATTAATGAATTGTCCAGGGTTGGTTACCCAAGAACCATCCCCTTGCAAATTCATTTCATAGATATCTTTGGTCAATTGCTTGTTGCTGACGATTGTATAAAATTCGATCTTTTTCATAACGTATCTCCTATTGGTCGATCGTTGATACTTGCATCGTGATTTCTTCCAAGATATTTAATAACACATTAACTGTATCTAACGAAGTGAAGACCGTAACATTGTTTTCTACCGCACATCTTCTGATTTGGTAACCATCACGATTAGTATTTGAATCATTAGTTGTTAAGGTATTGATGATATATGTAATATGACCTTTACGGATTGAATCTAAGATCTCACTTGATCCTTCAGAGATCTTTCTTTTTACTCTTGTTTTGATATTAGCTGCTTTTAACGCTTTAGCTGTTCCTGAAGTAGCTTCGATATTGAAACCTAGATCATAGAAGCGTTTAACCAATTCGATCGCTCTTTCTTTATCTTTATCTGCTAAGGTTACAAAGACCGTACCATAGTTTACAACCCGTAGATTACTTGCTTGCAATGATTTGTACAATGCTCTATTTAAGGTATCATCGTAACCAATTGCTTCCCCAGTTGATTTCATTTCAGGTGATAGATAAGCATCTAAGCCATGTAATTTAGAGAAGGAGAAAGTTGGTGATTTAACATAGTAACGTTTCTTTTCTGGCATTACATAAGTACCATAACCTTGAGCTTGCAAGCTATCACCTAACATTACTTTGGTAGCGATATTAGCCATTGGGATGCCCGTTGATTTAGATAAGAATGGTACCGAACGACTACTACGTGGATTTACTTCGATGACATATACATCATTGTTGCTATCAACGATGAATTGAATATTAAATAAGCCTTTGATACCAATTGCTAAACCTAAACGATTGGTATAATCAGCAATCGTTTCTTTGACCTTATCAGTTAAAGAATATGGTGGATATACGCTCATTGAGTCCCCAGAGTGTACCCCTGTTGCTTCAACTAATTGCATGATACCTGGAATGAAGACATCTTTGCCATCACAGATCGCATCAACTTCTACTTCTGTTCCAGCGATATATTTATCGACCAATACTGGTTGATCAACATCGATCTTAACGGCATTGGTTAGATATTCGATCAATTCTTCATCATGGTTAACGATTTGCATAGCTCTTCCACCCAAGACAAATGATGGACGAACAAGTACGGGATAACCAATTTCTTTGGCAACTTTCAAACCATCTTCAATATTAGTTACCGCTTTACCAATTGGTAATGGAATACCCGCTTGGCGTACGACCTTATCAAAGATATCACGATTTTCTGCTTTTTCAATCGCATCGATATCTGTACCAATGATCTTAACCCCATAATCTTTTAATTTTTGTGATAAGTTGATTGCTGTTTGTCCACCTAATGAAACGATGACCCCTTCAGGTTTTTCAAGATCGATGATATGCATGACATCTTCGATGCATAGTGGTTCAAAGTATAATTTATCACTTACTTCATAGTCAGTAGAAACAGTTTCAGGGTTATTGTTGATAACGATAGCTTCATAACCTTTTTGTTGGATGGCCCAGATAGCATGAACGGTTGAATAGTCAAATTCGACCCCTTGCCCAATTCTGATCGGACCACTTCCTAATACGATAATTGATTTTTTAGCGCTAACGATCGATTCATTTTCTGTTTCATAAGTTGAATAGAAATATGGTACATAAGCGCTAAATTCCGCAGCACAAGTATCGATCATCTTGTAAACTGGTAAACAATTGATAGCTTTTAAATGGTCATATAAAGCTTTTTCGCTCATGCCATAGTATTTGCATAGATATGAATTGCTAAAGCCATATTTTTTAGCTTTGATCAAATTAGCATCGCTTGGATCTTCTTTGATACGTTCTTCTAGAGATACGATATGATGGATCTTATCTAAGAAGAAGGCATCGATCTTTGTCGCATGTTGGATCATCATCAAGTCCACGTTACGACGGAACAATTCCGCAATGGCAAAGATCCTTTCATCAGTTGGCGTTTTGATATTTTCTAATAATTCATCAGTGCTGTAGTTATCAAACTTCGCAAGGTAAATATGATCTACACCAATTTCTAATGAACGCATAGCTTTTAACAATGATTCTTCCATATTACGGCCAATGCTCATGACCTCACCCGTAGCTTTCATTTGCGTACTTAAAGTATGATCAGCCTTAGCAAATTTATCAAATGGGAAACGTGCTACTTTACAAACGACATAGTCAACTGCTGGTTCAAAAGCCGCACAAGTATTAGCAATCTTGATTTCATCCAAGCGAAGACCAACCGCGATCTTACTGCTAACTTTAGCAATTGGATAACCGGTTGCTTTAGAAGCTAGCGCACTTGAACGTGAAACCCTTGGGTTAACTTCGATAACATAGTAATCAAATGAGAATGGATCTAAAGCGAATTGTACGTTACATCCACCAGCGATCTTTAGTTCTTTGATGATATCTAAAGCAGCATTTCTCAATAATTGATATTCTTTATTTGATAGTGTTTGAGCTGGAGCAACAACCATGCTATCTCCTGTATGAACTCCTACAGGGTCGATATTTTCCATTGAACAAATAACGATAGCTGTATCATTGCTATCACGCATTACTTCAAATTCGATTTCTTTATAACCTTTGATTGATTTTTCAACCAACACTTCGCTTACTGGTGATAATTTCAAGGCATTTTCCCCGATTTCACGCACTTCTGCATCGTTATTAGCGAAACCACCACCAGTTCCTCCTAAAGTGAAAGCAGGACGTAAAACCACAGGATAACCGATCATATTCGCATATTTAACAACATCTTCGATGTTGCGTGCAATATGGCTTTCTAGACATGGCTGATTGATTCTTTGGCATAATTCTTTAAACTTCAAACGGTCTTCAGCCTCTTCGATCGAATGGAAGCTAGTACCTAAGATCTCACATTGACATTCATCCAAGATTCCTTTACTAGCTAATTGCATGGCCATATTCAAACCTGTTTGCCCACCAAGTGATGGTAATAAAGCATCAGGTCTTTCTTTACGGATGATCCTTGAAACATATTCTAGGGTAATTGGTTCCATATATACCTTATCTGCAATATGGCTATCGGTCATGATCGTTGCTGGGTTAGAGTTGATCAAGATAACTTCATAACCTTCTTCTTTTAATGATAAGCAGGCTTGGGTACCAGCATAGTCAAACTCAGCAGCTTGGCCAATGACGATTGGTCCGCTACCAATGACCAGAACTTTTTTGATATCTTCTCTTCTAGGCATTGTCTTTCTCCTTAAATTGTTCCATATATTTTATAAATTTTTCAAATAAATACTTGCTATCTTCTGGTCCAGCAGCACTTTCCGGATGATATTGCACGCTAAAGCAACAATCATCTTCAATCTCTAGACCTTCAACCGTTTTATCTAATAAGTTATAATGTGTGATCTTAACTTTTGGATCAGCTTTTTCTTTAACGGCATAACTGTGATTTTGACTAGTAATTTCAATTTTTCCTGTTAAGACATTCAATACAGGATGATTGGCACCGCGATGTCCAAATTTCAATTTATAAGTTTCAAAGCCATTAGCTAAAGCAATCAATTGATGGCCAAGACAAATGCCAAAGATCGGTTTGATACCTTGTAATTGTTTGATGACCTTAGCAACTTCCATGACATCTTGCGGATCACCTGGACCATTTGATAAGAAGATACCATCTGGTTTTAAGGCCAAGATTTCTTCGGCACTTGTATCAAATGGCACGATCGTTACATTGCAACCATTACGATTTAGATCACGAATGATGTTATATTTGATACCACAGTCGATTGCTACGACATTAAAACGTGGATTAGCACAACGTGAATACCAACGTTTCTTGCAGCTTACTTTAGCAATTTGATCATGTGCTTGTTGATAAGCTTTGATCTTAGCTAAGGCTTCTGCTACAGGAACATCGCTATCACAGATGATTCCAAGCATCGATCCTTCATCACGGATCGTGCGGGTGATATAGCGGGTATCGACATGAGTCAATCCTACTACTTCATTTTCTTCCATTACTTCATTTAAGGTTTTGGTGTAACGGAAATTTGATGGTTTATCATTGTATTCACGTACGATCATGGCCTTTGGCCCAAAGATCTTTGATTCATAATCTTCATCAATGATCCCATAATTACCAATTAATGGGTAAGTCATACAGATCATTTGATCTGTATATGAAGGATCGCTCAAGATTTCTTGATATCCTACACATGAAGTGTTAAATACTACCTCGCTGATTACTTCTTTGGTACTACCAAAAGCTTTACCATAGAATTCTTTTCCATCAGCTAAAACTAATTTTCTATCCATTATACATCCTCCCGATAAACGATGTTGCCATCAACGATGGTCATAACACACTTTCCATTTAATATTTTACCATCAAATGGACAACTTTTGCCCATTGAGGCGAATTTTTTGCTATCAACTCTGATATTTGCGTTTAGATCAAAGAAACATAAATTGGCTTTTTCCATGTTCTTGATCTCTCCCCCTTCGATTCCAAAGATATCGCAAGGATTGTAGCTCATCAATTTGATAACTTGTTCTAAAGTCAATAATTTATTTTTTACAAAGTAGGTATAGATCAAACTAAAGGCAATCTCGATCGAAACGATGCCCATCTTAGCATCTTTGATCGCACAATCTTTTTCTTGGGCACTATGGGGAGCATTATCTGTACAGATAACTTCAATGGTGCCATCTTGAATAGCTTTGATCAAAGCTTCTTGATCTTGCTTAGATCTAAGCGGTGGATTCATTTTCCATTTACCATTATCTTCATCGATATCTTCTTCGTTTAAGCATAAATGATGACAAGTAACTTCTCCACTGACATTTAAGCCTTCTTTTTTCGCTTGACGCAAAGCCTCAACACTTTCCTTACAAGACATATGACAGATATGGAATTGACAACCAGTTTCTTTTGCTAAAGCAAGATCTCTAATTACTTCATTATATTCGCTAGCATTATTGATCCCCGCATCATTAAAGCGTTTAGAAGCAATACCTTCATTCAAGCTGCCACCTTTTAATTCACTTTCATCTTCACAATGAGCGATGATGACACTGTTATATTTAGCACATTGTTTCATTGCTTCTTCCATCAAGTTTTTATCTTGTACACCAACACCATCATCAGAATAAAGGAAGCATTCTTGATGCAAGCTAGCAAAATCTACTAGTTCTCCACGCCCTTTTTGATCTTTGGTAATAGCACAGATCGGATAGACATGGATACAAGCATCCTTATCAATGATGCTTTGTTGAAGTTGTAAATGTTCTAAACTATCGCATGCGGGTTTTAGATTAGGCATTGCAAATACCGTGGTAAACCCACCTTTAGCTGCTGAATAAGTAGCTGTTTTGATCGTTTCTTTGTAACTGTAACCTGGTTCGCGCAAATGCGTATGCACATCTACCAAACCTGGCATGACCGTTAATCCTGCACAATCAATGACCTCATCAACATCTTCAGCTTGAATGTCA
The DNA here is from genome assembly GCA_022768265.1 of Erysipelotrichaceae bacterium. Classification (GTDB taxonomy): domain Bacteria; phylum Bacillota_I; class Bacilli_A; order Erysipelotrichales; family Erysipelotrichaceae; genus JALEVB01. The sequence goes on along the minus strand of JALEMK010000134.1, from coordinate 4,041 downwards.
ATTAGATCAGCGATGATAAAATTACCTTCATCATCGATCAAAAAATCACTATTGATAAACTTATTTTGATAAAAAACATTGGCATCTTTAAAAAGCCTTGTCATTCTTATAGACCTCCGATCGTTTTTAAGATTGCTGCCATCCTTACCAAGACCCCATTTTCCACCTGCTTGAAAATACGGCTTTTTGAACATTCTACGACATCATCCGCAATTTCGACCATGCGATTAAATGGCGCTGGATGCATGATGATTGCATGCGCAGGCATCCTATTGACACGTTCCATCGTCAAGCCATAGCGTTGATGATATTCTTCGGTAGAAATCTTCATTTTTTCTTCATGACGTTCATGTTGTACCCTTAGTAACATGATGATATCCATTTTTTCGATAGCTTCATCAAAATCAATGAACTTATAGCCTTCTTCACGATATTCTTCTGGACCACTTACATAGCATTCCATACCTAAGCGTTCCATCACTTCGATATTAGAATGAGCTACGCGTGAATATTTGATATCACCCACGATTGCGATCTTCAAACCGGCAAAATGACCAAATTCATTGCGAATGGTCAATAGATCTAATAATGATTGGGTAGGATGATCGCTAGCTCCATCACCGGCATTTAAGATTGGAATATTGATATTGGTCAATTCTTCATAATAATGATCTTTACGATCACGAATTACCAAACCATCAATTTGGAAACTTTCAAATGTTTTCAAGGTGTCATAAAAGGTTTCACCCTTTTTTAAAGAACTATTTTCGCTGTTAAAGCTGATAACTTTCATTCCCAGTTTTAATTGGGCCGTATTAAAGCTATATTGTGTTCTGGTACTTGGTTCAAAGAAGCAATTAGCAACTATCTTATTTTGTAGATAATTGTCATACTTTCCTTCTTTACATTGGTTGGCTAAGTCTAAGATATCATTGATTTCTTCGACCGTCAAATCTTTAAGTCTAAATAAGTTTTCCATCTTCCATTTCCTCTCAAAAAAAGGCCTTCGAGTACACTCGAAGACCTATATATCCTATAGTTATGTTATATATAATTCCTTCTAAGTGTCTCGCACTTAATTAAAGCCATAACAATTATAGCACATAATGATAAATAAACTAGTATTTTTCATCAAAAGATAAAATTTTTTTATGCTAACCCACGACAAGATACCAAAGCTTTAGCTAGAATAATTGCTTTAACCCTTATTTTTAGCTATACTATATAATATTAAGAAAAAAGAGGTAAGTTTCATGTATTGCTTTAAAAGTAACGTTTCTAGCGACCTACACGATCAATTTGTCATCAATCATCCCTTATCAAATCTTTTACAATCGAGCAATTGGGCCAAGATCAAAGATAATTGGGATCATGATATCGTTAGCGTTTTTAAAGACGACAAGATCGTAGCTTCATCTTTAGCTTTGATCAAGCCTTTACCTGCTAATTTTTGCATGATCTATCTGCCGCGAGGACCGATCATGGATTATGAAGATGCAAATTTGGTACATTTCTTTTTCCAAGAATTAAAAAAATGGGCTAAGAAAAAACATTGTTTATTCATCAGCTTTGATCCTGCCATCGAACTTCGCCGCTTCCATCTTGATAACCAAGACGCTCCAAATGATATCAAAGCTTTACAAGCGATCCAAACCCTTGAAGCTAATGGCGCTATCTATAAAGGTCAAACGATGCAGATCGAGCAAACGATCCAACCACGCTTCCATATGGCCAAGCCATTTGTTGGACAATTAGAAAAAGATGTCCCTGCATCAACTATAAAATCAATCAAAGCAGCCAACAAGCGTCATGTCAAAGTAGGTTTATGCTCTCAAGCTGAACTGGCTGATTTTTCTAAGATGATCGCCTTGACCGAACAACATAAGAATGTCCACTTACGTAATCATGACTATTTTGCAAAGATCATGGCTACCTACCCCAACAATAGCTATCTATATCTAGCCAAGGTAGATGCTTCAAAATATTGCCATGAACTTGAAGAACAATTATGCAATGCACAAGCAACCTTGAAAGATCCAAACGCCACCAATAATGCTTTAAAAAAAGCCCAACAAACCATCAACAATGTTGAAAAAGAATTACCTAAGATCAAAGCGCTTAGCGAAAAGTACCCTCAAGAAACCACGATTGCCGGCGGATTGATGGTAGGCTTTGGTAAAAACATCGAAATGTTGTATGCTGGTCGTAATGATGACTTTAAGGCATTTCGCCCACAGTATCCACTATATATGTATAAGATCCAACATTCATTTGATCTAGGATATACTTTTGTCAATATGGGTGGGGTCGAAGGAAGCTTGAATGATGGTTTATCAACCTTTAAAGCTAACTTTCACCCTTATGTCATCGAATATGTAGGAGAATTTGATCTACCAATCAACAAGATCTTATATAAATTAGCAAAATGGGCCCAAAAAATAAAAACGGGCAAATAAATTAGCCCATTAGATATTCAATAGCTTCCTTAACATCTTTAAATTGTTTGGAAGCTATTTTTTTGATCATTTTATTCGCTCTTTCCACGGTAAAGCCATGATAATGAGCGACCATTTCCACATCATTATAATCATCTCCGATGACATATACCTCATCGACATTGAAATATTTTGCAATCGTTGCTACCCCATATTGTTTATTGATTCCTTTATTACAAACAGATATCATTTCATCATTAGTGGAACAAGCTAGATTCTCGATCAAACCTTTGATAGCGGCCATCGCCTTTTGTTTCTTATGAAAATCTTTGAAATATACAAAGATCGAAGTGATATCCCCTTTGGCGATCACTTTTAAGACATCTGGTTTTTGATAATCATAAAAACGTAATGAAGGCATCAAGGTTTCTAGCATCGGGTAATTGGTGGCATAGGTCAACCCATCGCTGACTCCTAATTGATCTGGCTTGAAGCTTCCTAAGATCTGCAAGATCTTTTTAGCAATTTCTGTATCCAATAAGTTATTCTCTAACAACTTGCCATTTTTATCAATGATGGTACCACCATTATTACCGATGATGAAATCATACGGAATATTTTGACCATCTAGTTCGCATTTAACTAGATCTATGCATCTTCCCGTAGCAATTCCAAAAATATTACCTGCTGCTTGAAAAGCTTTGATTGCTTCAATGACCGCTACATCCACCTTATCTTGCATCCTCAGTGTTCCATCATAATCAGACGCTAATAATTTCATATTCCTAACTCCTTACTGATCAATTTGATAAAATTTTCATTGTTGCTGACAAAAGGCTTAGGTTCAAAGGTTTTGGCTTTTGCTAAAGCCATCTTTAAACTAGCAACATCTTCAGCCTTCAAGATCAAGCCTTGCGTGCTAAAACTATCAATGATTTCTTTTTGATGATCATTGTGATGTTCTTTATAGCGCGCTTCTCTTGCCACACCGATAACGATCTTGCCATCTTTTAAGGCTGATAAGATCGTCCCAACACCACCATGCGTGATCAAAACATCACATTGAGCTAATAATTTTTCATAGCTTTCCATATCGATATAATCAAAGATCTGCATCTTATCGCTTTGATAAGCCGTTGATCCTGCTTGCACAAAGACTTCATCTTGGATCGTACCATCTTTGATAAGCTCATCAACCATGGCAATCAAGCGGGTAAAATGCTTATCTTGTGTCCCTAGGGTTACTAATATCATTAGAAAATGGCACCTCCTACGATCGCATCTGGATAAAACTCTAACATCGATTCCCATTGAACGATGAAGGTATCAGCAATTTTATATACCATTCGTCCAGCTTCGGTTGGGCTTTTACTATTGGCAAAAGTTTCGATCCAAATGACCTTTTTCTTAAAAAAATGAGCAATATAGCACATCGGCACAGCCGTATGGGTACCTGTGGTCACGATGGCATCTGGTCTAAATTTTATAAAATAATATAAAGACTTCAAGATATTAAACGCAAAGATAAATAAATAACTAAATAGATGTTTCTTGGTTCCATAAGCTAAATAACCGATTGGCACCTCAATTTGTTGTTTAAGATCTT
>JALEMK010000115.1 GCA_022768265.1 Erysipelotrichaceae bacterium | reverse complement strand
TCATCATTACCTCCATTTAATCTGCATTTTTGCATAATCATTATACTTGATTTGATCCTAATAAAAAAGCTTTATGCTTAAAAAAAACATCATTTAAGCATTGTGGCCACCAATTTGTTTATTTCGAGTTTTGGTGGTTGCTTTAGCTTGGAGATTCATGCCTTTTAACAAGGCATTTTTTCCATATTTTTGCTTGATATCTAGGATGGTTTCCTGTAGTTTCTGTTCCTTTGTCTTTGCGATATCATCGTTATCGTTTGATGCAGCGTCTGCAAATAGATCTAGCTGCTCAACTTTGGTTTTTTGTTGATATATTTCTAAAGGAATGACTTTTTCAAAACTTAGATTAACTCTTCTTAACCACAATTGCTCATTGGTGATCCTTTGATAAAGCTCGATGGCTGCTTTGGTCAATTCACTATTTAACGCCGTAGCTTTTTTAAGATGGATAATGCCACGAGCTGGTTTGGGAATTAAGCGACCGTAGTTATCTTCCTTGATATTTCCTTCATATTGTCCATCTTGCATATTTTCAATATCATAGCCAATGGTCAAAACAACCGAAGAACAAACCAATCTTTTATCTACTAATTCTAGCGCTAAAAGATCAACCATTTCTTTGACTACCAATAATCCATCATGATAATTATAGGGACACGCTAAGACTTGACTAGAACCAATGGTATGTTTTTTAGGTTCATAAGCCTTGATATCTTTAATGGTACAAGGTTCATATCCCCAAGCATGATCGATCAAAAGCTTAGCATTTTTTCCAAACACTTGATACAAACGATCTTGATGAGCGATCGAATAACGGGCAATATCCCCCATGGTATATAAACCTAGCTCATTTAAACGTCGCTCATAACCTTTACCAACTCGCCAAAAGTGAGTCAAAGGTTGATGATCCCACAATGTTTGACGATAAGTTCGCTCATCAAGCTGCGCGATACGTAACGCATGATCTCCTTGAACATTTTTAGCTACGATATCCATCGCAATCTTGGCTAGATATAAATTAGTTCCGCTACCTGCTGTAGCGCTGATCCCGGTTTCTTGCAAGATATCCTGCATGATCTTATATGCTAATTGCTTTGCAGATAATTTATACGCTCCTAAATAATTGGTTACATCCATAAAGACCTCATCGATCGAATATACATGGATATCTTCTGGTGCCACATAACGCAAATAGATCTCATAGATCTTCGCACTATAATCGATATAAAAAGCCATATGCGGCTTTGCAATCACATAATCAATAGCTAATCTGCTATCAGATTGAACCATCTTTTGTGAAACGCTTTGCCCAGTTAAAGGTTGATAACCAAGCTCTTGCTGCCGTTTTTGGTTGAGCTGTTGGATTTTTTGTTCAACTTCAAACAGACGAGGCCTACCGCTTATCCCCAAAGCTTTTAAAGCTGGAGAAATAGCCAAGCAAATCGTCTTCGCACTTCTTTGCTCATCAGCTACCACTAGATAAGTATCAAAGGGATCCAAATGACGATTAACACATTCGACCGAAGCATAGAAGGCTTTAAGATCGATAGCTAAAAATTGCCTGTCAGCCATGCTCCACCTCCCTTTTGGTTACGATTTCTAGTTCATAGATATCCTTAAGTAAAAAATACCGATGGTCCATGGTCACTAGATTATTTGCGTATTCATCGATCTTTTTAAAAAAAGTCATGATCCTAATGATCTTTATGCCATCATGATATGTCAACTTGATTTGATCGCCTTTATTTAAACAAGATAATACCCGATCAAGTTGGTTTTTTTCATCTTCACTTAAACATTTTTTGGGTGTCTTTTGCATATTTTTAGCTTTTAAAGATGCACTATGTCCTTTTAAGGCCGCAAATGGCATAAATTGTGCACACCTATCTTCCATAGGAAAATTAGGATACCTATCATTAGGAAAGGGATAGGCCATTTCAATGATGTCTTGATATTTATCGCTCATAGCTTACCTCCATTAGCTAAAGGCAAAAAGAAAACCCATTTAGGTTTTCTTATTGTTCCTTTTCTTTTTTCAAATAAACTTCTCGTGGTTTAGACCCTTGCTGCGGTCCAATGATCCCTTTATCTTCTAAGACATCCATCATTCTTGCTGCACGGTTATACCCAATACCAAAGCGCCTTTGCAATAGTGAGGCACTAGCTTTTTGGACCTCCACGACATATTCTTTTATTTCTTCATATAAAGGGTCATCACAAGCGGCCATTACCGCTGTATTATCATTACCTTCCACACCTTCTAAACGAATAAAAGCATCATCATAAAGCGGGGCACGTTGAGCTGAAACAAACTCACAGATCCTTGCTACTTCATCATCTGTAACATATACCCCTTGCAAACGGATCGGACTTGGCTCACCTGTTGGATAATATAACATATCCCCATTACCTAGCAAGCGCTCTGCGCCTACTTGATCGATAATGGTCCTAGAATCGATCCCACTTGAAACATTGAAAGCGATACGGCTTGGAATATTTGCTTTGATGATTCCCGTGATGACATCCGTACTTGGACGCTGGGTCGCTACGATCAAATGGATACCTGCAGCTCTGGCAAGTTGGGTGATACGTTGAATGCTTAATTCAACTTCTTTGCCTGCTACGGCCATCAAATCTGCTAGCTCATCAATGATCACAACAATATAAGGTAATGGTTTCAGACCATTTTCAGCATTGCCCTCATTCTTAACCTTTTCATTATAAACGCTGATATTTCTTACCCCAATCTGGGCAAAAAGATCATAACGCTCATCCATGATATTAACAACGATCTTTAAAGCATTATTAGCTTTATTAGGGTCACTGATAACTGGTCCTAAAAGATGAGGGATCTTATGATATGGCGTAAATTCTACCTTTTTAGGATCTACTAATAATAATTTGACATCATCACAGCTACAGCGCAATAAAAAGGAAGTAATGATCGTATTCATGCAAACACTTTTACCACTGCCTGTTTGCCCTGCAATCAACAAATGAGGCATCTTATCTAATTGACAATATACATTTTTGCCCATTAGATCCTTACCCAAAACAAACAATAGGGGTTTATCTTCTTTGTCCTTAGGAATGCCCATCATCAATTCTTTCATCTTGACCATGGTACTTTCGATATTAGGTATTTCGATACCTACTGCATTTTTTCCTGGGATAGGTGCTTCGATACGAATATCTCTAGCCGCTAATTCCATTTTAATGTTATCGGATAAGCCTTGGATCTTGCTAACTTTGACACTGGCATCAGGTTTGACCTCAAATTTGGTAACGCTTGGTCCAATATGGGTTGCGATCAATTTT
>JALEMK010000110.1 GCA_022768265.1 Erysipelotrichaceae bacterium | reverse complement strand
CAATAGCAGTTGTGATTGAAAGGATGGGGCGTAAAAAAGGTCGTTTGTTGATCAATGCCATGATCTTGGTAGAAAGAGATTCCCAAAAAGGTATCATCATCGGCAAACAAGGAAAGATGATCAAACAAATCGGTATCGATGCAAGAAAAGATATTGAAGGTTTATTAGGCGAAACCGTTTATCTAGAGTTATTTGTAAGAGTTGAAAAAAATTGGCGAAACAGAACAAGCAAGCTACAACAATTAGGCTATATCCCAATTGATATTGAGGATTAGGATGAAGCTGATCATTTTTAAACAAATTGATTACCGGGATAATGATCTGATCGTTAATGCGATCAATGAGCATGATCAAAAGGTGTCTTTCTTGATCAAGGGAGCCAAAAAACCCACTAGTAAAAGTATGGCCTATACCAATCTAGCAAATATTTATGAGTTTGTAGATGATCCTAAAGGCAAAGAAGGAATCCAGCGTTTTACAGGGGGCGAACTAATTAGGTCAAACCATCGGATCATGAATTCATTGTTAAAGATCGCTTGTTTAAATTGTGTATTGGAATTGGTCGATCGCTTATATCAAGAAGAGGCGTATTATCCGGGCTTTTTTGCAAAGCTAGCTCAGGTCATTGAGTGGATCGATAAAGATGAACATGAGTTATTGGCTTTAGGTTTATTTTGGGCATATGCATGTGAACTGTTAGGGATTAAACCGCAAGTTGATGGCTGTGTGATATGTGCTTCAAGCAAAGTGGTAGCCTTGGCGGTTGATGAAGGTGGTTTTGTTTGTCAAAAACATCACCGCTCTACAGATATCTTAGCTTTAGATATCGAAGGTTTGCGGACATTTCGTTATTTGAATAAAGCTAGCTTGCAAGATTATGATAAATTAAAGGCCCTAACGATCGATCAGCCATGCCTTCATGGTTTTAATCGTTTTTTCCAGCTTCATGCAGCAATTAAGCTGAATAGCTATGAATTTTTAGAAAGTATCATAAAAAGTGCTATAAATTAGCACTTTTTTATGCTATATTATAAGTTGACATAAAAGGGAGAACAACATGGATATCAAAGATAAGACGTTTAATAAAATTGTATCACATGCCAAGGAACAAGGTTTCGTATTCCAAGGTTCAGAAATTTATGGGGGCCTAAGCAACACTTGGGATTTTGGACCTTTAGGCGTAGAATTAAAAAATAATATCAAAAATGCATGGTGGAAAAAATTTATTCAAGAAAGTCCATACAATGTTGGATTGCAATCTGCCATCTTGATGAATCCAAAAGTTTGGGAAGCAAGTGGGCATCTATCAGGTTTTAGTGATCCTTTGATGGATTGTCGTCAATGTAAGACTAGACATCGTGCTGATCATATTATTGAAGAATTCAGTCAAGGAAATGTAAATCCTGAAGGTTGGAGCAATGAAGAAATGATGGAATATATCAAAGCTAATCATATTCCATGTCCTGATTGCGGCGCCCATGATTTTACGGATATTCGTCGCTTTAATTTGATGTTTAAAACTTTCCAAGGTGTTTTGGAAGATGCTAAAAGTGCGATTTATTTGCGTCCTGAAACAGCACAAGGAATGTTTGTAAACTTTAAGAACATTCAAAGAACATATCGTAAAAAATTGCCTTTTGGTATCGGGCAGGTAGGTAAATCATTCCGTAATGAAATTACTCCAGGAAATTTTATTTTCCGTACGCGTGAGTTTGAACAAATGGAAATGGAATTTTTCTGTAAACCAGGTACAGATTTAGAATGGTATGCTTATTGGAAACAATTTTGTATGGATTGGATCTTAAGCTTAAACAACCACCAAAAAGACAATTTACGTTTCAGAGATCACAGCAAAGAAGAACTTAGCTTTTATTCTGTAGGTACATGTGATATCGAATATAATTTTCCTTGGGGCTGGGGCGAACTATGGGGCATTGCCGATCGTACCAACTATGATTTATCTAAGCATATGGAACATGCTAAGGTAAATATGGAATATCTTGATCCAACAACCAATGAGAAATATATCCCATATTGTATCGAACCAGCTGTAGGGGTAGAACGTCTATTCTTGATGTTTTTCACAGAAAGCTATGATGAAGAGATCATCAACGAAAAAGATACGAGGGTTGTCATGCGCTTTAGTCCAATCTTAGCGCCAATCAAAGCAGCGATCTTCCCATTACGCAAAGATCTAAAAGATAAGGCATTAGAAATTTATGCTGATCTAAGCAAAGAGTTTACCGTTGATTATGATGAAGCTGGTAGCATTGGTAAAAGATATCGTCGTCAAGATGCGATTGGTACACCATATTGTATTACCGTCGATCCACAAACGGCTGAAGACAATTGTGTAACGGTTCGTGATCGTGATACGATGGAACAAGTTAGAATGCCAATCAGCGAGCTAAAAGCTTACATCAAAAAATCATTAGAATTTTAACGATAGAAGGGAATGATGAAATTGCGCATATCGCAACAAGATATTGATAATATTCGCCAACAAGCGGATATCGTTGATATCATTGGACGTTATATTCCAATTGAAAAAAAAGGTAGCAATGCTTATCGTGCGGTATGCCCGTTTCATGATGATCATGATCCAAGCTTAAGTATTTCGCCTTCACGACAAATCTTTAAATGTTTCGTTTGTCAAAAAGGTGGTAACGTTTTTGGATTTGTTCAAGAATATGATAAGGTCAGTTATGTTGAAGCCATTGCCAAGGTTGCTCAAATGATCAACTATCCTTTGGATCTTTCACAAGTTGTACCAGTAAAGAAAGTTAATAGTAAGTACAGTGCTTACTATGAACTTTTAAATGAGATGATCAAATTTTGTCGCTATAGCTTAAATACGCCTAGTGGCTTAAAGGCGAAAGAATATTTATTTGCCCGCAAGCTTGATGATGATATCATCGATATGTTTGATATCGGTTATAATGGCGATCGTAATAGCGTCTATAATTTTTTAACTGCTAAAAAATATGATAAGCAAGCAATGATCGATACCAATATCATCTTTGATAATGAATATGGTTG
>JALEMK010000159.1 GCA_022768265.1 Erysipelotrichaceae bacterium | reverse complement strand
GTATTGTTCAACATTTAAATCTAAAAAAGAACAATACTCATCATACACCTCTTTTTTGCCTAAAGTTCTTAATTTCTCTTCGAACTTCATGTTGTTCCCCTTAGTTTTTTAATAAGCTTAAATATAGATTTATTTTATCATATATTATGGATCGTGGTTATATTTTTTTAAAAAACTTTTAATTATAACTATTATTTTTGACAATTTGAGTATTTATATCATTTTTAAAGCAACATTTTGCTGTAAATTTTGTCGTTGAATTTTACAGCGTATTAAAATATACTAAAGGCAAGAAAGGGGCTGATGATATGCCAAACATTAAACCAATCTCTGATTTGCGTAATTACACTGAAGTGTTGCATGATGTAACTTTAGGCTCTCCTGTCTTCCTAACCAAAAATGGACGCGGCAAATATGCAATTGTAGATATCCAAGAGTATGAGAATACTCAAGCAACTATTAGCCTAATGAAAGAGCTAGCAAAAGGTCATACATCTGGTGATGAAAAAGGATGGTCTACGCTAGAAGCTGTAGAAAAACGCCTTGGGATTGTAAATGAATAAGTTATACATATCACCAGCTGCAGAATCGGACCTAGAAGAAATTAAAACTTATATTACAAATGAATTAGAAAACCATGTGGCAGCTCTGTCCACTGTTAGCCAAATTACCAAAAGTATACGTATCTTACAAACCCATGCTTTTGCAGGCGCTCCACTTTCTTCAATTATTGATATTGAAAGTGACTATCGCTTCTTGGTTAGCAAAAATTATTTAATCTTTTGTCGAGCTTATGAAAATACGGTCTATATCGACCGTATTCTATATCGCAAAAGAGATTATCTGCGTATTCTATTTGAAGATAACAAAGCAACAGAATAACTTCAACCGCTTGTAGAAATACAGGCGTTTTTTATTGCTTAAAATCAAACATCTTTAAATAAAATGATCAATACTGTTGCTACATTAGATATTTATGTTTTATCTACAGTTTTCTTCTTTCCAGCTTACTAAATTATCATTTTGATCATAAACTAGTTTAATCACAAAAAATTTATTATCGTCAAATAAATAAGGAAGGAAGATACGATCACCTTCCCATAGCGTTAATTGATCGATATCCTGCTTTTTAACCCAGACTAGTTCTCCCTCATCACAAGGCTGGATCTTTCCTTGATAATCTTCACAAGTATAGACAAAACATAGCTCATCTTCCCATTTCGGTAAGATAAAAGTGATGATTCCTTGCAATTTAACCTTTGTTGCCGTTAATCCCGTTTCCTCATATATCTCACGAATGATACCTTCTTCACAGCTCTCACCATTTTCTACCTTGCCCCCAACGCCAATATATTTGTTGGCATTTAGATCATTGGTTTTTTTATTACGCAACAAAAATAATACTTCATCCTTGTTGATGATATAACATAATGTCGTTATCTTCATCTTAAGCTTAATCCTTTCACATCTTCCTTGCTAGCATTAGATCCACGATGTCCTACGATATTTCCCCCTACTTCATTAGCTATTTGCAAAATACGATCATGATCTAAGCCTGCAACTATTCCTGCTAAGCATGCTCCGGCATGACAATCTCCTGCTCCTATCGTATCAACTACCACGATATCTTTTTCATTTTTTTGGCGAGATATCTTTTGCCCATCATATAATAAGCAACCCTCTTTACCCATGGTTACGATGATGCGATTATTGGTCATCTTATATAATAAGGATAATGCTTGATTAATATCACCTTCATCAACCAAATTTTTTAATTCTTCTTCATTTAGATGAATGATGGGATTCAATGCATAAATGCGTTTTAATAAAGTTTCAGGCAAATATTTTATTCGTGGTCCTGGCGCAAAAAATACCCTATTTTTTAAATGATGTGCCTCTAAAAATGCGACGATCTTATCGCCATCGACATCTTCAATTTCTAGTCCGCTGATATAAATCATCGCAACATCATCAAAATTTATATCTTTGAACCACGATTCATCAAAACGATATTCTGCGCCATGTTGTGAGATAAAACTTCTTTCATTGGTATGATCTACTAAGCACATGCATACCCCATTATCCATGCCATTGATCTTGCCAATTGGTCGATATCCTTTTTCATGCAACATCTTATCTACGATATCGGCAAATCTTCCTTCACCAATACCACACCCAAGAATGGCATCCATTCCTAACAACTTAACCACATTAAAAACATTATAAGCCATTCCCCCCAATGAGAAATCAACATACTCACTATTTACATCTTCGCAACGTTTTGGAATATGATCAATTTTGACGATCATATCTACACAAGTAGATCCTATTACCAATATTTTCTTCATATCTTTTCCTCAAACATAAAAAGTAATGACTAAGCATTACTTTCTTCCTTATTTAATTTAATATCTAATTCTTCTAAGTAGCGTTTACCAATCTTACTTTTATTAAATTCTTGTAGTTCGCTTAGTAATTCTTGATATCCTTTATCATTATTTTCATCTAAATATAGTCTAGCTAGGTGTGCTAAACATACATTTTTAAATAATAAGATCAACTGCTTGCTATAACGATATTCACCATATTCTCCTGCATAAACTTTTTCAAAGAAAGCTTTGCCCTTATCCTCACTACCTATATAATATAAATATGCATTATTTCCAATTGCAAAAGCAAATCGTTCTTGCAATGCATCCGCATATTTCATCACAAAGTCATGTAAATATCTTAAGTCTTCCTCATTTTTATTAGCATATAGGATATTTGGACATGCTATGCATAGATAAAATATGCTATCTTCATTAATTTCTAAGCCATCTAATTTTCCTTTTTTATATATCAATTTTTCAATATCTATTTGCTCGATAATGGGTTTGATCATTTCCTCATGCTTATAATAGCATGCTCCCCACAATTTCAACACATTACCTTTGACCTTAAACTCCGCATCTTGAACACTATTGATAAATTCATCACACGTCTTAAAAAATACTTCTTCATTCTCAAAATAATCAAATAAGGCAATCAAACGGCGGTTTTTATTATTTCTTTTAGATAATAAGAAAATGTTATATAACATGTAAACGATAAAAACTCCAAAAATTAGAATAATAATATAGCTCATAGCAACTTCCTCTTAAATACACGAAAATTTTATCAAATCTTAACCATAAAAAAAAGAGGTTCTTATTGAACCTCGATCATATGTTCTAAGATATAAACATTAACAAAGTATAAAGCGATTACCCAAATTATCGTTCCAATCCCTTCATTTAGCCAAAAACCTAGATAACCCATCATAGCATAGTGAAGTTCCTGATACCATGAAGTATTGGTCACAATGATATTGATATAATTAAACAACATTGACCAAGCAAAAACGATACCTATCAACCATAACAGTTTATTTTTTCTTGTGTATTTAGTCTGTACAATCGTGCATAAAGTAAATCCACTGATAACAAATGATAAGATCGTCAATAAAAGCAATAAGATAGCTTGTAAAAAATCCCAGCTCATGAAGAATTCTCTAAAAACATTAATGTCAATCGATACGGAATTAATCAAAATTTCCATGTCCATATATCTTGCCCCTAGAAGAAAGCTTATGATAAAAAAACCGATAAATAAGATCAAAAATGAAATTATGATCCATAAAACTGCGGCAATGACCTTAGAAGCAAATAATTCGTACGAATTATATGGTAAAGTTAAAGTTAAGTATGCTTGTTTACCAAACATCGACTGATAGTAATTATAGATGATCGTTCCTATATTAAATAATGCTACCGCAAAGATAAACATCATCATAAACATTGTAACAATACTTGATAAACTATCTGGTAAAAAGGGAATTGCTAAGCACAAAATTAAATATAAAGCATATTCAACAAAATAGATATGATAATTTTGTTTGATATCATATTTGATCAACTTTAACATTTAAATACCTCCCTAAATATTTCATCTATTGATTTATGATGATCATTACGTAATTTCTCGCATTCTTGATGTAATATCAATTCACCATTCTTGATAAAGATAACTTCATCAAAGATCTTTTCGATATCCGCAATCAAATGGGTAGAAAATAAGATCAAGCTATCTGGATCATAATTATCTAAGATCACTTGGATGATCAGATCACGGGCTGCTGGATCTACTCCACCAATCGGTTCATCTAAGATATAGATCTTAGCTTTTCGAGCCATCACCAATGCTAATTGCAACTTTTCCTTCGTACCTTTTGACATCTCGCTTACTTTCATCGTTGGTAAAATATTTAAGCGATCTAAGATGGTATAACATTTTTTAGTATCAAAATCCTGATACATTTCTTCAAACATCTTGATGATATCATTTACTTTCATCCATGTAGGAATATAGCTTACATCTGGTAAATAAGAAATGATGCTTTTTGAATATTTACCTACACCATGGCCATCAATTAATACTTCACCACTATAATCTTTTAATAAGCCGTTTAATATTTTTATCATCGTTGTCTTACCACTACCATTTGGTCCCAACAAACCAACGATCTTTCCCTTTTCTAAGCTGATGGAAAAATCATTTAAAGCAATGGTTTTGCCATATTTTTTTGTTAAATTAGCTATAGAAATAATCTTATTCTCCGTCATTTGTTTTGCTCCTTTCGATAAACATCATGATCTCTTTTTTTTCATATCCTAGATCTTGCATTGCTTCCATAAATTCTTCAACTTTAGCTTTTGCAACTTGATCCTTTAGATCTTTTATTTGTTCTGGTGTAGCACAAATATATCTGCCTGCTGTACGTTCTGCTTTAACCAAGCTTGCTCTTTCTAATTCGCTCAATGCTTTTTGAACAGTATTAGGATTTACTCCATAGATCATTGCTAATTCTCTAACCGAAGATAACTTATCTCCTACTTTTAATTTATTTGCCATGATCTTCATCTTGATATCTTCGACAATTTGTAAATATATCGGTATATTATCTTTAAATTCGATCGTCATAATTGCCCCTTTCCTCACTACTGTATTAGTATAGTAATACAGTAGTGCAGTTTTGTCAACAATTTACTTTGTCAAATTTATGGTTATCGATTATCATATTAGTAGCTAAGAGGATTCATTATGTATAAACTATTAGGATTATTAATTACGATCTTGCTTATTTTATTAGGAACTGGCATTTTCTTTAGATTGACCAAAGATGAACCAGCTACTACCGATGCTTTAGAAACGATTGAAGTAAGCAATGAACCAGAGGTTTCTGCAAGTGCTTCACCAGATGCCGCTACAAATGATCAACCTGGTGAGGAAACGATCACAACCAGTGAACCTGCTTTAACCTATGATACTACTTCATATGATAGCATCACGGTCATTGCCAACAAGAAACATTCGATCGATACCTACGAACCATCTGATCTAACAGCTGTATCGCATTCAGGCAGTAATGGAACGCAATATATGCGTCAAGAAGCTGCATCAGCACTAGAAGAATTATTTGCGAAAGCTGATGAAGATGGCATAGCTTTATATGCGCAAAGCGGTTATCGTTCATATCAAACCCAACAAGGTTTATATCAAAGTTACGCAAACCGTGATGGCGTAGCAGCTGCCGACACATATTCATCACGTGCTGGGCATTCTGATCATCAAACTGGCTTAGCTATGGATATCATGGGGGATAATACTAGGATGAATGCTTCAGATCGCAGTGATTGTCCGATCGAACAATGTGAAGGCTCTCCAGCTGCCTTGTGGTTAGCTGATAATGCTGCTGATTTTGGCTTTATCTTACGTTTTCCGCCTGGCAAACAAGATGTTACTGGATATGTCTATGAATGGTGGCATTATCGCTATGTAGGTAAAGATCTAGCCCCTAAAATAATGGATAGTGGATTGACCATGGAAGAATACTTTAATGTAAGTGGTGGGGATTACACGGATAATTAGCTGATTATTTCTATTAAATAAGGCCTTGATTAAATAAAAATATCTGCTTTTCATTGACATTTTAGCTATATTTTTATATTATTATTAAGCAATTGCTCATTATGTATAAAATAAAACTGGAGGTGTATATCAATGAAAAGAACTTATCAACCGAGCAAAAGAAAACACCAAAAGACGCATGGATTCAGAGCCCGCATGAGCACAGTAGGAGGACGTAAGGTCCTAGCTAGACGTCGTGCTAAAGGCAGAAAGACATTGTCAGCATAAAAAAGTCACCATGTGGTGACTTTTTTTACAACTTATTATGGATAAACCACACCGTATAAAGAAAAATGAAGAATTCCAACAAATTATTAAATTAAAGCACGCTATCAGCAATTCTACCT
>JALEMK010000129.1 GCA_022768265.1 Erysipelotrichaceae bacterium | reverse complement strand
CTTCCGCTTGCTGCTAAACCAATTACGATATCATTAGCGTTAAGTCCTCGCTCTTTTAGATCTTTACGTGCTAATTCCTTTGAATCTTCCGCACCTTCTTGGGCTTTGAAAATAGCTTCAAAACCACCAGCAATGATTCCTTGGACCAATTCATCGCTGACCCCATAAGTTGGTGGGCATTCTGAAGCATCCAAGATCCCTAAACGTCCTGAAGTGCCCGCACCAGCATAAATGATTCTTCCACCTTTTGAAATAGCTTCGTAAGCTTTGTCAACCAAAGCTGTAATTGCAGGTATCTGGCTTTCAACTACCAAAGCAATCTTCTTATCTTCTTCATTGATCTTTTGTAAGATTTCTGCTGTTGAACACACATCAATATCCCAAGTATTAGGATTTTGTTGTTCGGTATTCAACTTTTCTAACATATCATTTGTCATTAATTCTCTCCTTCGCAATAAAATTCTTATACCATTCAAAACTATCTTTCTTTAAACGGCGATAGCTTCCTTTTCCATTGTTATCAGCATCAACATAGACCACACCATAACGTTTTTCCATCTCACAGCTTCCAGCTGACACGATATCGATGACACCCCACATGATATAACCTAAGACATCAACGCCATCTTTTTGAGCTTCTTTGATCGCAGCAAAATGTTTTGCCAAATAATCAATACGATATGGATCATGGATCTTACCATCATCAGTAAGCTCATCGCGATAGCCCAAGCCATTCTCACTGATAAAGACAGGCTTTTGATAACGATCATACACGCGATTCAAGGTAACCCGTAATCCCACAGGGTCGATTTGCCATCCCCACTCATTTGCTTGAAGATAAGGATTTTTGGTCGTTACCACAAGATTTCCCGCCGTTTTCTCCTTTTCTTCCGTTGAAGCTACGGATGATTGATAATATGAAAAACTAACAAAATCTGCAGTATATTTGCGTAAATAAGCTTTGTCTTCTTCAGTAATTGTAAACTCGATATTTCTATCATCAAAAAATCTTTGCATGTAACTTGGATAATAGCCTCTTGTCAACACATCAGCACAAAACCATGTATTAGTATTTTCATCAATAACTTGTTTCAAATTATCTTCCGGCTTACAAGAATATGGATAATAACAAAAACAAGCAACCATGCAACCAAATTGACCTTTGACCATCTTACGACCTAATTCGATCGTTTTAGCACTAGCTACAAATTGATGATGCAAAGATTGAAATACTAAAGACTGATCATAAGGCTTATCACCATCTTTAACCAAGCCTACACCATTGAACGGGGAAAAATAACCTGCATTGATTTCATTAAATGGTAAATAATAATCAACGACATCGCCCCATCTAGAAAAAATGACCTTCGCAAAACGCAAGTAAAAATCGATTAATTTACGATTGGTCCAACCCCCATAGTGTTCCACCAGATAAAGCGGGATCGCATAATGATTCATCGTTAAAAATACTCGCATCTTTAACGCTCTTAAACGCTCAAAGATTCGATCATAATAAGCAACACCAGCTGGATTAGGTTCTAATTCATCTCCATTAGGGAATAATCGAGCCCAGCTGATAGATAAGCGATAAATATCGATGCCTAGCTCTTTTAGCAAAGCTAGATCTTCTTCAAGATGATAGTAACCTTTTGACCCCTGACGAAATGGATAACGAGCAGGATCATCACTTTTCGCTTGATCGATTATGGCTTGAGTTAAAAGCCTAGTAGTTGTTGTAGCATTGGATGTTCTAACGACATATGGCCTAACATCCTGGGTATCTAAACCCTTGCCACCTTCTTGCCAACCTCCTTCATATTGGCTAGCAGCTGTTGCTCCACCCCAAAGCAACTTTCTTTTAGGTAAATTTAAGTCCATCTTTGTCTCCTTTTGTAAAGCGCTTTCTTTCAATGCCAACAGTATAACATATTTATTTAAAAAGTAAAATATTATTTTATATTTTTTTATAATATTATGATATTTTATTTTATCAATGATAAAAAAAGTCCAGTTCAATGGCTGAACGCTAGATAAATATGTAATTTTAGAATCAAACCACCATCAAAGACTGGATAGAAAATTATTACAATAAATGATCAAGTACGAAAAAGCGTTTGGCTACGATCTATTATCTTTATCTGTACAAAACGCTAATCAGATATACCATTCATCTTTAAAACTTAGCTTTATGATCTTCAACAGGCATGTAGAAGAATATATAATGACCATAAAACATAAAAAAACTCAGGTATTTACCTGAGTGATTTTATTAAATGGTGGTCTCAGCCGGGATTGAACCGGCGACACATGGATTTTCAGTCCATTGCTCTACCAACTGAGCTACAAGACCATAATGGTTGCGAGGGAAGGATTTGAACCAACGACCTCCGGGTTATGAGCCCGACGAGCTACCAGACTGCTCTACCTCGCGATATCAATTTTAAATGGCGGAGGAACTGGGATTCGAACCCAGGCGCCAGTTTCCCGACCTACCGGTTTTCAAGACCGGACCCTTCAACCACTTGGGTATTCCTCCATCTCTTGGTGGACCCTGTAGGACTCGAACCTACGACCAACCGGTTATGAGCCGGTAGCTCTAACCAACTGAGCTAAGGGTCCTTATCTTACGATCCTTAGAAATTGGTAGCGAGGGTGGGATTCGAACCCACGACCTCACGGGTATGAACCGAGCGCTCTAGCCAACTAAGCTACCTCGCCATATAATTACTAAATAAATGGTCGGGATGGCAGGATTCGAACCTGTGACCCCTTGATCCCAAATCAAGTGCACTACCAAGCTGTGCTACATCCCGACTATATAATGGCGCGCCCAGTAGGAATCGAACCCGCAACCTTTTGATCCGTAGTCAAACACTCTATCCAGTTGAGCTATGGGCGCATATTTCACCGTTTTTCACAGTGCTATATTATAATAGCAAACTTAGAACATAAAATCAAGCATAATTTTTAATTTTTTTATTTTTTAATCTATAACCTGTTTTATCGCTTTTGTTTACCATTACGACCTATATACTATAACATATCTTTTTATAATAGCAAGCTATTTATCAAAATTTTCTTTTTTTGTGAAGTGAAAAGGTAAATTCCACTTTAAATTGATCAAAGTAGAAATTAGTCTTCACGAAGTTCAACTTGAATTTACTCTTACAGACTAGTAAATTAAATTCATCAGGCAATATATGGATATGGTGGTTCGTTTTAGATT